>CAZVVR010000001.1:0-26481 GCA_964630605.1 uncultured Mageeibacillus sp.
CGCTTCTTTGGCCGCAAAACGGCCGGCCAGCCGCTGCATTGATCCCTGACATACATCTAGTTCTGCCGGAGTGAAAACGCGCTCTAAAAAACGCTGGCCGCTTCGTTCAACAGCTCGCTTTATACGTTTTACCTGAACAATATCGATACCGCAGCGCATGTTTTTCCACCCCTTACTCTAAGACTTTTGCTGACTTTCATCACGCAATTTAAGCCGAATGTCACCAGCGGGAAAACGATAAAATATATAGTTACCCATCAGCCTGCTGTAAGTGCGCTTGTCATAGGTGGCACGCAGATCCGCATCACTCAGATTGGTAGCTATTATGCTGTGCAATGATTTATGTAAACGCGTATCCAGCAAAGTTAAAAAATCCGAAGTGTTGGCCTCTACCGTCCAGCTGGCGCTGATCTCACTGCCCAGATCATCTAGTAACAGCAGGTCAACAGACATAAGAGCGTCGGTCAAAAGTTCCATTTCCTCATACTGGGCCCGGTCAGGGTTATAAGACTGATGCAGTTTGGTCATTCTTTTCAGCCAGTCAAAAACAATCGGTGCTGTCAAATAGATGACGGTATAGCCCTGGCTTAGCACTTCACGTCCAATTGCTTGCATCAGAAAGGTTTTTCCCGTTCCTGTTTCACCGGAAAAAAGCAAGTTCTGATCCTGAACCTGAGAAAAATGCCGGGTATAAAATACAGTCACGTCCCGCAAATCCCGCATGCGGTCCCGGGCAGATTGTTCACCTTCGTTTTTTTGATCAGAAAACAGATTTAAATTAAAATTAGAAAACTTGGCCTTGTCCTGAAAAGGAATCGGCAGATATTTGGTAATTTCCTTTTGAAATAAAAGTCTGCGGCAGGGACACCACTCACCCGTGTCCAGGCTGCCGGTATCATTGCAAAGCGAACAAAGATATTCCGGGCTGTCGTAATCAGCTGCAATACCGTGAGTTTCCAAAAATTCCTTGCGCTCGTGTATAGTACTTTTAAGGCAAAGGTTATCGCAATCTTCTCCTAAAAAACGGAAAAGTTCAGATATTCCGGCCTGCTGTATTTTGCTGTCCATAGCTTTCAGATCCGGATATTCCCGGTAAAGCTGAGACCGTTTCATCTCACAGCGCTTCTCCGCCAGTAGGCGGCGCTGAGAATATAGGGCCGCTAAATCTCTGTTAATGCGTTTTTCCAGTTGCGACATCAATCTATTTCCCTTCTGCAGCAGATTCCTCAGAATTTTTCAGACGGGGCCGGGTAATACGCCGGGCCAATTCCTGGCTAATCTGCTCTACTTGTGTCTCACTTTCATCGCTCATCGTAAAATCGCCGCTGACTTTTTTCTGGCCATTTTTCTTAGCAGCAGCTCGTCTCTGCTGATATTTTTGTTCGTAATCGTGAATCTCATCGATCGTCTGCAAACCTGCATCATGCCATTCACTTAGGATGGAATCAAGATACTTGACGCTGGGATTGCTGGCTCCGGTCAGCTTTTTCAAAGCTTGCTCTACAATTAGTTCCCCGTAACCGTATTCATCCATCCATTTAACGATCTGAATATTATCCGGTTCGGACAAACGTCTTCTCAGGTTTTTGGCCACCAGAGACTGCAGTTGTTTCTTTTCTAAAAAGCGTTCATAGTAAACGCTCAGCTGATCGTAATTTTTCACTCCTGCCTGCGACCAGTCTTCTGCTATGCGCCTGATGTAGGCAGTAGTGCGTAAGGCACTTGCATTGGCAGCTTCCTGAAAAAGTGAATACATCACAGACGGTTCGAAATTGTAATGGACAAACCAATAGTCGATCAGCTCATACCAGGTATAGGTCATTGTACCCTGAAAAAACGTCATGTTTATTTCATTAATAATTTGTTCGCGATCCTGATATTCCTGCTCACGCTCAATAATATCAGTGGGTGGCGCTGTTTCCTTAGGACGGAAACGGCGCTCCAGCTCTTTGGCCTTGATATCTTCCAGTCGGATATCATGTTGGCTGATGTGGATCAGGCCTTCGGTTTGCAGCTGTTGCAACAGCTGGTCTACTTTCTTACTGGTAAAACCGAGCCTCGCCGCCATATCATCTGAGGTTATTGTGCGCGAGCCATTTTCAGCCACACTCAAAAGTAACAAATAACACTTTACTGCGTCTCCATCAAGTTTAGCCATGAAATCATGAATAAACAGATCGGAAACTGCTGTGTCACTAAAGGTTGAGTTGCGGTTATGGATTATACGCAATGTAATTCTCCTTGCCTGCGAAACAGAGAGCCGGATGATCCGGCTCTCTGTAATCTTATCAAATACAACTGGTCTGCTACAAGCTTACTCTTCTGCTGCCGCCAGACGTTGGTAGGTTTTATATCGGCGATCTGCTGCATCACGTGCTTTGGCAAAGATTTCGTCCACCTTTTCCGGACTGTACTTTTGAGACAAAGAGGTATAACGCACCTCTCCCTTGAGGAATTCGGTGTAATCACGTTTCGGCTCTCTGGAGTCAAGAACAAAGGGGTTTTTGCCTTCCGCTTCCAGGTCAGGATTAAAGCGGTAAAGATGCCAATAACCGGTTTCAACTGCATCCTTTTCACGCTGCTGTGAAAGAACCATGCCGCCGCGAATGCCGTGGTTGATGCAGGGTGCATAAGCGATAACCAATGAAGGTCCATCATACTCTTCTGCTTCCCGCAAAGCTTTCAGGGTCTGGTTATAATTTGCTCCCATTGATATCTGTGCTACGTAAACGTAACCATAGGACATTGCCATTAATCCCAGATCTTTTTTCTGACGTTCTTTACCACCGGCAGCAAATTGGGCCACAGCACCTAAAGGCGTAGCCTTGGAAGCCTGTCCACCGGTATTCGAATATACTTCCGTATCCAAAACCAGAACATTAACGTCTTCACCGCTGGCCAGAACGTGATCTAAACCGCCAAAGCCAATATCGTAGGCCCAGCCATCGCCACCTATAATCCACTGGGAACGCAGCATCAGGTAGTCGGATAGATCAGACAGATGTTTACAGGCTTCTCCGGCTTCACCACTTAATTTACAGTTTTTCAAAACCTGAGTCAGTTTATCTGAAACTTCACGTGAGCGTTCCCTGTCCTGGGAAAACTCATTAAAGTCTGCCAGGGCCTGGCTTAAATCAGCTGGCAGATCTTCGAATTTTTCGAGATCTTTTACCAACTGCAAAGCCCGGTTGCGAATCTGATTATAACCCAGATACATACCAAATCCATATTCTGCATTATCTTCAAATAAAGAGTTAGCCCAGGAAGGACCATGACCGTCCCGGTTGGGACAATAAGGCATTGAGGGCGCAGATCCACCCCAGATTGAAGTACAACCTGTAGCGTTAGCAATCATCATGCGGTCACCAAAAAGCTGAGTGGCAAGTTTAACATAGGGAGTCTCGCCACAACCGGCACAGGCACCGGAGAACTCGAGCAACGGTTCTTCAAACTGGCTGCCTTTGACGCTGAATTTTTTCAGAGGATTCTCTTTTCGTGAAATCGTCATCGAGTAATCCCAGTTTTCAGCCTGGTGCATCTGATCTGCAAGTGGCTCCATAACTAAAGCCTTTTCCTTAGATGGGCAAACTTCAGCACAGTTACCACAGCCGGTGCAATCAAGAGCTGACGGCTGGATACGGAACTGATACTGATCATACTGTCTCATTCCGGTAATAGTCTCATAGTCTTCCGGAGCATTTGCCTTTTCTTCTTCGGTCAGCAGGAAAGGTCTGATAACTGCGTGCGGACAAACATAGGAGCACTGGTTGCACTGGATACAATTTTCGGGAATCCAGCGGGGGATATTAAAGGCTATTCCGCGTTTTTCATAACGGGAAGTACCTTGAGGGAAAGTTCCGTCCACATGATCGACAAAGGCCGACACCGGCAGCGAGTCACCTTCCTGCCTGTTCATAACATCCGCGATATCAGTTATGAAATCAGGGGCATCACGCTCAATTTCAGCTTTGTCTTCAGCCTTGTTCCAGCTCTCAGGTACTTCGACCTTTCTCAACTGAGAAATACCGGCGTCTACCGCATTGTAGTTCATCCTAACGATGTCTTCGCCTCTATTGCCATAAGAGCTAACAATAGCTTGTTTCATATAGGTAACCGCGTCATCAACCGGAATTACTTTACTTATTTTGAAAAAAGCAGCCTGGCAGATGGTATTGATGCGTCCGCCCAGCCCCAGTTCTTCAGCGATGGTGGCAGCATCAATAACATAGAATTCGGCGTTACGTTCTGCTAAAGCACGTTTAATCGATGCAGGAAGTTTTGCTTCGATTTCCTCATCGCTCCAGGCAATGTTAAGCAGAAATGATCCGCCTTTTTTTAAAGGAGCCAGCATATCATAAGTGTAAATATAAGCAGGCGTGTGGCAGGCGACAAAATCGGCTGTATGCACTAAATAAGGTGCACGGATCGGTTTTTTGCCAAAGCGCAGGTCGGAAATAGTCACGCCTCCGGATTTTTTGGAGTCATAAGAGAAATACGCCTGGGCATACTGGTCTGTATGATCACCGATTATCTTGATGGAGTTTTTATTTGCACCAACTGTTCCGTCAGAGCCCAGACCCCAAAAACGCGCCTGGAAAGTATCTTTGTCAGTTACATCAACTGCTTCTTCTTCAGGTAAAGAAAGATAGCTGACATCGTCAACAATGCCAATGGTGAAATTGGTTTTGGGTTCGGGCAGTTTCAAATTGTCAAACACCGATATTATCTGTGAGGGTGTTGTGTTTTTTGAACCTAAGCCATAACGTCCGCCCACAATTTCAACCTCAGGACGTGTGTGGCAGAGAGCCTTGACTACGTCAAGATAAAGTGGTTCACCGGTGGAGCCGGATTCTTTGGTACGATCCAGGACTGCAATGCGCTTGACTGATTCAGGAATTGACCCCAGCAGCAAAGCATCGACAAAGGGACGGTAAAGATGAACATGCAGTACTCCGGTCTTTCTTCCCCGGCTATTCAGGAAATCTACAGTTTCACAAGCTGTACCATAAACGGAACCCATGCAAATAATAATTTCTTCCGCATCGGAAGCACCGTAGTAAGAAAAAGGTTTATAGTGGCGGCCGGTAATTTTGCCGTATTCGTCCATGTAATGTTCGACAATGGACGGCAGTACTTCATAGTAAGTATTGGAAGCTTCTTTCTGCTGGAAAAATATATCCGGGTTCTGAGCCGTGCCCCGCAAGCTAGGGGCATTAGGAGTAAGCCCGCGATCGCGGAAAGCCTGAACTGCATCCATATCAACCAGTCCTGCTACATCTTCGTAGTCATAGACTTCAATTTTCTGAATCTCATGCGAGGTGCGGAAGCCGTCAAAAAAATGTAAAAAAGGAACACGCCCCCTGATAGCTGCCAGGTGAGCGATAACCGCCATATCCAGTGATTCCTGAACGCTTGAAGACGCCAAAAGGGCGAATCCGGTCTGGCGCGCAGCCATAACGTCACTGTGGTCACCGAAAATCGACAAAGCATGAGCAGCGATTGAACGGGCCGATACGTGAAAAACGGCAGGTAAAAGCTCACCGGCCATTTTATACATATTGGGCACCATCAAAAGCAGCCCCTGTGAAGCTGTATAAGTTGTCGTTAATGCTCCGGTCGCCAGAGAACCGTGAACGACTCCCGCAGCTCCCCCCTCGGATTGCATTTCGATAACATTGACCGTCTGGCCAAAAACATTTTTGCGTCCCTGCTGTGACCACTTGTCGACCAAGTCAGCCATGCTGGAAGACGGTGTAATTGGGTATATACCTGCAACTTCAGTAAACGCGTAAGATGAATACGCAGCTGCTTCGTTGCCATCCATTGTCATAAATTGTTTGTCTTTATGCATCTAAATCTCCTTATCCTAATGCAGGAAAGCCCTGCTTTTTTCCCCATGAATATTATAACACTTATTTTTGATCCTATTTTTCGATCAAAGACGTGCCTGTCATTGCTTCCGGTTGCTTCAGATTTGCTAATTCCAGTATTGTAGGAGCCAAATCAGCCAGCCTTCCGTCCCTAAGTTCAACCCCCTTGACTCCGGCCAGAATTAGCGGAACCGGATTACAGGTATGAGCAGTAAACGGTCCGGTATTTTCAAAGTCAATCATTGTTTCCGCATTGCCGTGATCAGCTGTAATCAAGGCTACCCCGCCTTGATCAAGGATCAGCGGCACCAGTTTTGCCAATGATTTATCAACTGTTTCGACTGCTTCGACAGTCGCTGAGAAAACACCGGTATGGCCAACCATGTCACAATTTGCATAATTCATAACAATCAGATCGTAAATCTTCTCCTCGACCAGTTGTGCCACAGCTGCTGTCAGCTCCGGTGCGCTCATTTCGGGTTGCAAGTCATAAGTTGCCACTTTAGGTGACTGAATAAGCAGGCGATCTTCTCCGGAAAAACTATCTTCACGGCCACCGTTAAAAAAGAAAGTCACATGTGCATATTTTTCCGTTTCGGCAGCACGCAGCTGCCTCAAATTTGCCCGGGAGAATATCTCTCCCAGACTTTCAGTGACATCCTCAGCTTCGAAAGCTATTTTTAAATTTCTATAATTATTAAATTGGTTGTCATATTCCGTCATGCTGACATAATCCAGCTGACCAGGTTCCAGCACAGTAGTAAATTCGGCAAATTCCGGATCCATAAAAGCTCGCGTCAATTCCCGTGCCCTGTCCGGCCGGAAATTAAAGAAAATAAAGCTGTCTCCGGATTCCAACAAAGCAATGGGCCTGCCGGCTGCATCAGTTATTTGAGCAGGATGCAAAAACTCATCCGTAACCCCGTTAGCATAAGATTGTCTGATATATTCGACGGCAGATTGACTGCTGGGTCCTTTATAATCAATATCGCTGATAGCTTGATAAGCTTTGTGCACCCGCTCCCAGCGCCGGTCACGATCCATCGCATAATAACGACCTGAAACGGATGCAATTTTCCCAATTTGATTCAGCTGAATAAAGGACTCCAGCGCTTTGGTATATTCCAGGCCGGATTCTGGTGCTGTATCGCGACCGTCGTAAAAAGCGTGGATATAAACTTTTTCCAGGTTCAGTGACTTTGCCATTTCCAGCAAGGCGAAAAGATGATTAATATGACTGTGCACTCCTCCGTCAGACAAAAGTCCGGCTAAATGCAGGGCCTTTCCCCGGTCACGGGCGGAAATCATGCTGTTTTTAAGCACTTCGTTTTCAAAAAAACTCTTATCATCAATTGCAAGGTTTATACGCATTAAATCCTGGTAAACAATCCGTCCCGCACCTATGTTGGTATGTCCTACTTCAGAGTTTCCCATCTGTCCTTCGGGCAGTCCGACATCAAGACCACTGGTATAAATCCTGCTGGATTTCCACTCGCTGAATAATTTATCCAAATAAGGAGTGTCAGCTGCTTTTACAGCGTTGCCTTCTGTTTCTTCGGATAAACCCCAGCCGTCAAGAATAATTAAGGCCAGAGGACGATATTTAAGCTCTGTCATATAGTTCCTTTCACCGTGATCAGGCATTGGCGATTACATTAAAAGCGTCAGCCTTGAGTGATGCACCGCCCACCAAACCACCGTCGATCGACTCAGATGCAAAAAGTTCTGCTGCATTTTCTGCATTTACTGAACCACCGTAGAGAATCTGTACCCGCTCAACCCAGTTGGCAGGGTATTTCTTCCCGAGCAGTGAGCGAATGAAAGCACAAGCTTCTCCGGCCTGTTCTACCGTTGCGGTGCGTCCGGTGCCGATAGCCCAGATAGGCTCATAAGCCACTATTATCTGTACCAGTTTATCGGCTGTAACAAATTCAAATGCAGATTCAATCTGACGAGTTAAAACTTCCTCAGTTTCTTCTGCTTCCCGCTCTTTTAATGACTCTCCGCAGCAGAGAATAGGACGCAAACCCCAGTTTAGGGCTGATCTCAGCATGATTTGCACGCGTTCATCAGATTCGTTGTCCATGGCACGACGCTCCGAATGTCCGATCAGCACATACGGGACATGCATTTTTGCCAGAAAAGCCATTGACACATTTCCGGTATAAGCTCCGGAATCTACTTCATGTCCGGCTTGTGCAGCGATATGTATATTGCTGTAAGCACTGGCAGTCAAAGCTGCATCGAGTGCAGTAAATGGTGGAGCCACAATTATTTTGGCAGGGGCATCAGAAAGTTTATGCTTTAATTCTTCAATAAAAGCGACAGCCTCTGCCGGTACTCCCTTGTTCATTTTCCAGTTGCCGGCTGCAACCGTACGTCTGGGATCCAGATCCAACAAACAGTCCACTCCGGGCAGCACTCTGCCTTCAAGCAGTTCCAGTGATGCTCCGCCCCCGGTTGAAATATGTGTCATGCGTTCAGCATCACCGAATTGCCTGACCGCAGCAGCTGAATCTCCTCCGCCGATAATGGTGACAGCATCTGACCGGGCCATGGCTGCGGAAATTGCTTTGGTTCCTTCTGCAAAGGCCGGGAATTCAAAGACCCCCATAGGTCCGTTCCAGACTACGGTGCCGGATGATTCAATAATCTCAGCGAAAGCCTGACAGCTTTTAGGTCCTATATCCAATCCCTGCCAGTCTGCCGGAATCTCATCGCTGTTTACTGTGCGTTTTTCAGCATCAGGGGAAAATTCGCTGGCGATCACCGTATCCTGCGGCAAGCTAAGTCTGACGCCTTTTTCTTCAGCTTCAGCCATCAATTCCCGGGCCAGATCTATTTTGTCGTTTTCGAGCAAAGAATGACCGACTTCCAGACCTTTTGCAGCCATAAAAGTATAGGCCATGCCTCCGCCGAGAATCAGATTGTCTACTTTATTGAGCAGGTGCCTGATGACACCGATTTTATCCGATACTTTCGCTCCGCCCATCACTGCTGTGAAAGGTCTCTGCGGATCTTCGACAGCGCCGCCGATCATTTCCAGCTCACGCTGAATCAGATCACCGGAAACACCCGGCAAAAAGCTGGCGACTCCGGCCGTGGACGCATGAGCACGATGTGCTGTGCCGAATGCATCATTAACATATAAATCTGCCAGGGCTGCCAGGCTGCGGGCAAATTCAGGATCATTTTTTGTTTCTTCTTTATGAAAGCGCACATTCTCCAACAACATAACCCGGCCATTTTCCAGAGCAGCAGATTTCTCTTTGGCATCAGCACCTATCACGTCCTGCGCCTGAACAACCTTTTGCTCTAACAGTTCAGAAAGACGTTGAGAGCAAACTGCTAAGGATAATTTGCTGTCAAAACCCCGGGGACGCCCCAGATGCGATACCAGGATCAGACAGGCACCACGGGACAAAAGCTTCTTGATCGTGGGCAAAGCAGCCACTATCCTCTGGTCATCCATAATTTCACCGCTGTTTTTGTCCAGAGGCACATTAAAGTCAACGCGCATTAAAACCCTCTTACCCTGAACATCAATATCGTCATGTGTCATTTTTTTGGCTTTTAACATAATTTATCCTTTCGCATAGAAATATAATTTTCCGGTAATCTATGTTTTCTTAAATATTTTCCCATATAATTCGTAAATACATTATACAAATCTACTCTGTTATTTGGCCGCGTGACAAAACATAATCACGATAAAGCCATACTTCTCCGGAATACATGGAATGGTGGCTGTCATTTTCTTTTTCGCCGTGATTATCAGAGCCTTGCGTAACAATTAAATCCAATTCCCGTGCCAGCTTGTAAAATAAATAGGCATGTTCCGGGCCGACCATACCGTGAAAAGCTTCGATGCCATGTAATCCAAGGGCTTTGAGATCTCTGAAAATACTGCTCAGCAGCTGAACCCCTGCCTGATCATCAACCGATGCCGGACAGAATTTGTACTCATGGGGATGCGCCAGAACTGCCACACCATTTGCTGCATTGATGGCCTCCAAGGTCTCCTGAGCCGTAAAGTGCCGCCGAGCGATATAACCGGGCTTTCCCGGTTTCAATAATTCGGCAAAAGCCTCATTATTGCTGTCAAAATGCCCATCTTTTACCAACTGGCGGGCTAAATGCATCCGGCCCCATACTGCATCTTCACTGGCTTCTTTACCAGGTCCTGAGCTGGAAAGATTATAGCCAAGATCTTTTACTTTTTTGATCATTACCCGATTGCGCTTTTTGCGTTCTTTTTGTAATTCACCAATAAATTCATACATTTTTGCAGGCGGTTTTTCAGAAAAATAAGCAAGAATATGGATCTCAGTGTCAGCAAAACGGGTGCTGATTTCTATGCCGGCAACAAAAGCCGTAGAATTGGCGGAAATAGTTTTTTCTTTCAGCTGTCTCTCCTGCTCAGCCAAAGCCTCAGAAATCCCGCCTAAACTGTCGTGATCGGTAATGGCCAGTGCTCTGAGCTTTGCCTCCCAAGCTGCGCGAACAATCTCCGACGGTCGTTTTTTGCCATCTGAATAATGCGAGTGCAGGTGGAAATCGACGCCACCTTCTACCGTGCTTTGATCAAGAAATTTTGCCAGTATTTTTTGTTTATCAGTCATCTTTTGCCCGGCCTTTGCGTTCGCTGATTAAATACCGCGGTCTTTGTTTTACTTCTATGTAAATACGATCGATATAAGTGCCGATTATACCCAGGCTCAGAAAAACGCCGCCTCCTATCAACAGTTGCAGCAATATAACCGTGGTAAAACCTGCCACTGCCTGTCCCCGGAAATAATTAACCAAAGTTTGAAGACCCAGAATCAAAAAGAAAAGTATAAAAATCCATCCCACTATATTTATAATCTGCAGGGGTTTAGAAGAAAATCCGGTTAACGCATTGCCGCTGAGGCGGAACAGCTTGAAAACATTCCATTTGCTTTGTCCGCTTTTGCGTTTCTGCACTTCAAACTCAAAAGAAGTACGGCTAAAACCCAGCCAGGCTGTGAGGGCCCGGTAAAAAGTTTCTTTTTCCGGCAAGTCATTCCAGGCATCTATAACCTTACGATCAAGCAACTTGAAGTCAGAAGCATTCTTGAGCTTAAAGCCGGAAGCAAATTTGAATAGTTTATAAAAAGTGTTGGCTGCCAGTCTGGATAATATGTTATCGTTGCGCGAGGATTTAACTCCCTCAACAATGTCGTAACCTTCCTGCCACAACTTAATCATCTGCGGTATGTATTTCGGATCATGCTGCAAATCACCGTCCATAGTAATGGCAGCATCAGCTCTTACTTCGGCCAGGCCTGCAGAAAGAGCCGCTTCTTTACCAAAATTTCGAGACAGGCGCAGGGCATAAATTTGAGGATATTTTTCAGCATAACCGGACAAAAGTTCCCAGCTGCGATCACTTGAACCATCATCCACACAAACTATCTCATAAGGAAGATCCAGGGAATCCATAATTGGCAGCACTGTTTTCAGAGTATTACCAATTTGTTTTTCTTCATTATAAAAAGGAATCAATAAGGAAACTGTGGGTTTATCAGTTTCATCAAACCTTTCTGCAGTCTTGTCGTCTTTTAGCATTTATCACCTAGCACATTTTTCTGTAGACACATCAAAATTACAGCAACTATATTGCTTGCAGTAATCTGTAATTTCCACTATACAGTATAAGCGAAGTTTGATGAATTTATTGTGTTGTTTGAATATAATTTTTCATTTTTACTGTGAAAAAAGCTGAGCTCGGCCAATCAGTAATCTTTCCAGAATTTTATTCGGTACCGGTAGGCTCAGACGGTGAAGTTTCAGCTGTCGTCGGAGCCGGAGTAGTGGTGGTTGTGGTTTCCGTTGTCGGACTTGTTTCCGGTACGCTTTCGGTTGGAGGCAGGCTGGGTCCGTGCTCTATTCTGCGCGCAACGCTGGGATAACGGCTGTAGGTTAGATATTGACGGTCAAATTCGACTCCGTTTTTATAATAAACTTTGTAGGTTTCCCACGTCGACCCAACAACCGGTTCCAGGGTTTGCTTTGATTCACCCGCTTCAATTTCTGTGTTCAATACATGCTGAGTTGATTCTATAGGCGCCAGATCTCCGGTCTTGACGGAAGCTAATTCTATAGTCACACCTTCGGGTAAAGGCTGGCCGTAAATTTTATACACCAGGTAATTGCCTTGTGTTTCAGCCACTACAGCTAAAGGGTAGTCCGTATTATTGCGGAATTTAAAGTCAAAGCTGCCGCCGTAAATCATTGCATCCTGACCATATTGATAGTAAGGGCTTCTCATGCCGTGGTTGTGTCTTTCCACAATTTCCAGATCGGCTTTGGCTACAGCCTGAAATAAAGTAGTGCTGGGCTGGCAGAGGCCACCTCCAATAACGTCGATATAGGTGCCACCTACAATGGCACTGCCGGCCTTAAATCCGGTTGCAGTTGTTATGGGACCGAGTGCTGTCATATAAGAATATGTTTCACCGGGTTGAACCACGTCACCGGTCATTTTTTCAGCAGCTACAATCAAATTGTAATTACGATCCACCTGCCAGGATCCATATATAGGAGTACTAGCCTGAGCAACAAAACCTGTATTGTTGTGGATCATGGCGGCTGTTAATTCCGGCTGCTTTTCTTCCAGCTGCAGATGTATTTCTCCTTGAAACTCCTTGTCTTGCAACAGTTGGTTTATATCAGTTATAGCAGCTGAAATATCAGCATTTAACCCGACTGTACCGTCTTCTACCTGAAAACGAAGTGTTACGGGATCAAAACCGGTTGCTTTGGCTTCTGTAAACACGGGAAGTACTGCAGACAATTTCTGCTGCAAGGAATGCTTTATAACTGCTAAGTCAAAAAATCCGTCCAGGTCAATATGTAACGGATCTTTTTCCAGGGCAGAAATAACCTGATAGCGTAGAACATCATCCAGTTCATCAACATAATGCTCGTCTGAGCGACCAATTGACCAGGCTTTCTCCAGGGCAGAAAAGGTATCGTAATTATAGCCGAGATCATCTGCAGACAAAGTGAAACTGTCGCTGTTGGCCCAGACTGTAATTTCAATTTTTTGCCGTAATCTTTCAGTTTCTTCGGCTAAGGCCATGGTTGCCTCTTCAGCAGAAAGGCCTGAAAGATCGACATCTGCTATGTATATGCCGGGAAAGACAATTTCTTCCGACAGCGCTAACTTTGCTTCCTGATACTCTGCCGGGGTCCAGGCTTCTTCTTTGACCGGAGTTGTTGAACTGGGCTTAGTCTGTATAACGGGTTTAGCAGGAGAACGATTAAGCAAGCTGCCTGCAGCAAAAGTAATAAGCACTGCAACAAGAAGAACTATTGCTGTTATAAGTAAAACCTGCTGGCGTTTTTTCTCACTGGCACTGGCTTCTTCTTCAAAGTTCCTGCGTCCGGAGGATTGTTGAGACAACTCAGCCTGGGCTCTTGCCCTGGCAATAGCTGCTTCTTTTCTGCCGGCTGCGGCGGGATCGGTGTTTTGCTGTTTTACTCTGATTTCCCGGGCTTTACCGGCCATGTCATTTTTAGATTCAAGAGCTTCTTCCGCATTCAAAAAATCGGCGCGAAAATTCTTGCCGGTATATTGGAGTTTTTCCGGGTACTGAGCCTGCTCAGAAGATTTTATTTGCGAATGGCGAAGTTTTGGTGCCATGCGACGTTGGTGCGGCTGAGTCTTATCGCCTTTATGATTATCAGGACGATTCTGAGTTGTCATACAATATTTTCTCCGTAAAAACGAATGGACGCATTCTGTCCGAGCGCGCCCATCCGTTTACTAATTTCAATTAATCTTAATCAAATACGCGCATAGCCAGTCTAACAGGTGAATAATGGTTATACAATGATACAACCTTCACTAAATGACCCGGTGCTTGCGCATGTACCATTTGTCCATTGCCCAAATAAATTCCAACATGTGTGTAGTTATCGTTAGGAGCGCTGCCATAGCGATTAAAGAAGAGCAGATCTCCCGGCAGTAATGTAGCTTCGTAATTAGAATTTGAAAAAGATACTGCGTAACCGGCGCCACGGGCCTGACTGTTAGAGCCATGGGACAAGTTGATACCCAATTGGCCGTACGTATATTTCACTAAACCGGAACAGTCCACACCATAGATGGAAGCACCACCATAAACATAGGGGACGCCCACCAATGATCGTGCAATATCTGCTGCCTGCTGGCCTCGAGTGGATACTTGTGGCGGCGCAGGATCAGCTGTACTGATCTCTTGCGTCTGGAAAAGACTGCTGTGCAGGTAACCTATCTGGCCGCCGGCGGTCTTAATTTTAGTCCAGGTATCGTTAGCAGCTATTCTGTCTACCGCATCAGCATAAGACAATGTTCCCACAATCGACGATGAGGTACTTGGTTCTGCGCGCAAATTGGCTGCAGACACCTTGACATAAACCTTGCCGCTCACTTCCGTAAAGGGATTAGACGGAGCTTCAGTAGGAGCGGGAGTTGTCGCTGCCGGCGGATCGCTGGGGTTTGTTGTTGGATTTGTTGTTGAATTTGTGGGCGGAGGAGCTGTTTCTACAGGAGTCGGTGCTATTCCGGTCAAAAATTCATTCAGGACAAATCCTTCGACACCAGCTGCTGTTCTGATTCTGGACCAGCTGCCGTCAGTTTCAATCTGAAGAATTTTTTCATCTTGCCGAACCTGACCGACTACTTCACTGTCTGTAGAGGCAGTGGCACGGATATTACTTACAGAAACTGTTATATATTGATTTCGGTTGGTAGTTGCAAAAGGTGTGACCGGCGCGGTCTCTCGCAAAAGGTCGTTGCGTACATATCCTTGCAGGCCGTCTGAACTTTCAATCTTGGACCAGCTGCCATCTGTAGATATCTGTACTATTTTGTCATCCATGGCCAAGGCTGTAATTTTTTCAGAATCAACTGTGGGCTTTTCGCGCATATAAACAACGTCGTAATTAATATATCTAACTGCGTTGGTTTCAACGCTTTCTCTTAATTGTTCAACTTTTCGTGTTCCGAAAAGCTCATTCAGCATATAGCCGCGAAGACCTGTTTCGGTTCTGATCATGGACCATTCGGCACCGGCTTCAACCACTGTCAAACGCGTACCTTTAAATCCAAAACCAATAATATCGTAATCAGTTCCCGCTCCGGAACGTATATAAGCCTGACCGACCTGAACATACATATCCATACCGGGTACAATTGCATCAGAAAGTACTGAAGAAAGCAGGTCCTGGTGCACATAGCCCCTGAGGCCGTCTGCAGTCAGAATTTCTATGAAATCCGCTTTCTGACCTAACTTTTCCAGTTTCTGGTTAAAAGCAACCTGGCCTATTATCTCGGAATCTGTTGAGGCCTCTTCACGCACGTTAACGGTGCTGCTTGCCACATACAGATATTCCTTAACTGAAATTCCTGCAGTCGTCTCTGGTTCCAGCACAACTGCTTCCGGCGCGGCCGGCAGAGAGAATGCTTCAGCTTCAGCTTCAGTTTCAGCGGTAGTATCGATTTCGGTCTCGGTGGTACTTGCTTCGGTTTCCTGAACTTCTTCAATTTCCGGCAAAGCACCCATATCCCGCTGAATCCGTGCGATATTTTCTTTTACCTCAATTGGATTCTCATTGCGAAATTGTTCATCAGATACTGATCTTGAGTCGGTAATAATTTTTACAACAAAAACTGAGACCAGCAAAGCAAAAGCGATAACGGGCACTGCTACTGAGGCCCATTTTCCTATACTGAAGTTTGCTGAAAAAATGCTACGCAACTTGCGGCGAGAAAACCGGGAAGGTCGTTTCTTTTTCAAATCGTACGTTTCAAAGGGATCTTCTTTATGTCTATGATGTAAAGCCATCTGAACCTCAAATCCATTAGCAGAAAGGCGATAAATATTGTGCAGCAATTATAAATACTGCCTCCGCTATTCGCTATCGGTTTTCAAAAGTATAGCAGTTATAAGATTCTGCTGCAATTAAAAGGCCTCTATATTTCATTACAAGTTAGTTTCAATCTGGTCAAATGCTAACTTTTAGTATTAAACCGACAAATTATTCTATAAATAACAAAAATTCCGGAAGCTGATTCAAGGTTCCGAAATTTCTCTTCTTTTTTCTTCCAGGTCAGTATATAGCTTAAAAGTTTTTTGTTTTTAGACTAATTTCGTCTTCTGAACTTTGCCAGTTACTATAACCCGACTTACTGTAATTTACCGACGGAAAATTAAAATGAAATTGTCTAAAGTTTGGCTTTTGGCAAACTAACACCAAAAACCCGCTCAAGATTCGCCTTGGGGCCAATATCATCCGGAAAAAATTGAGCTGCCTGGTACATATAAAGGGCAGGAATTTCATTACCTTCAATAACCACCGGACCGTCAGCAGTCACGGTGATGTCCCAGCCGGCATAGGCTTGTTCGGGCACTACCAAAGCCAGCTCACGGGCATAATCCAGAACCTGATCGAAAAAGGGAATTTGAAAACCGACGAATTCAGTTCCCGTAATCGGATGACGGTCAACAAAACGCCGGCAGGGTTTAAAGCTGATGCAGGGATAAAGCAAAATTCCGTCGTCTGAAATCATGGTATAACCACCACCGCGGCTTACATTGTCCACCACCGGGTCAGACATGGAAGTGCGCAGACGATTATATAAAATTTCAACACTGCCGTCAGCCTGCAAAACCGTCCCTATACGCAGTGTGCACAAAGCTGCCGGGGAAATCGGCAGCAAGTCTTTGTGCAGAATTATTTCTTCTTCCAGCACTGTCTGCTCTTTATCCAGCAAAATACGATAAAGCTGAGCCAGGTCAGTTTCTGCATTCGTTTTTATCTTGTCGACCCCTTCGCCGCCATGTCCGCGGGGGATTTTTGCAAAAAAAACAGGATGCCGCTGCACAAATTCCTGAAAAGCTTGCTGGGAACTTTCTTGCAAGTCCAGATGATCCCGGCGCAAAAACTGTGAGAAACGCCGGTTGAATTCTGCTTTGTCGCTGAAAATAGCCTGCGATTCCGCTGTCGAGCTGCTGCGGATCAATAGCCGGTTGTCGATATATTCCGATCCAAAAGTTGCTCGCAGCTCCGGATCTGTAATGCGATCGAACTCGTACAGCGAATACTCGGCCCAAGTATAACCACCGCGTTTGTACATGCGTGTTTGGTCCCGGAGCAGATCAAAAAATCCACGTCCGGAATCTTTACTCAGCTGTCTGGTAGATTTTAACAGTGTACTCCAGTCAGCAGTAAAGATTTTTGCAATTTTAGAAAAAACATTCACGATTACGACCTTCCGTAAATTATGATAATTTTCGCCTGTTTGCACTTTCAGATATCAGAAAGTAATTCTAGCACAAGAAAGCAGATGGCGAGAAGATCAGCTGCCCCGCCGGGGCTGTATCCGTTTTTCTTAAAATAATCATCCCATTGTTCGATATAGGAAATTACAGAAGATTCCCGGCCGGCTATATTGTCCAGGCAGTCAGCGGTTAGCACATCAGCCGCCATGAGTTTCGGCTTGCCGGTGACCTGATCGCCGGAACTGCAATTAATCTGCAATTGTTCTGGGCAATAGTTCTCTGACTGTGACAGTTTTTCAAAAAATTCCACCAGCTGTTTTTGAATTAATCTTGTCCGGTACAGGCCGGCACGGTTAATCAAATTTGTATCATCCGTTGCGGCCAGCAAAAGCAGCAGTGTTATTGCAGCAGCTTCGTTTTTCGCCAGCTTTCTCCGGCACAATCCGCGGTAAAAAGGCAAAGACAACTGAAAAACGGTTGCAAGCCCTGAGGCAGCTTCACCGCGCACACCTGATATGCCATAAAGCCTTTGGATTCTATTTCCTGCTGTTTCCTGTCCTGCAGGTAAAGCAGCTTGAATCTTGTGCAAGGCTTCCGTCCAGCGGCTTATTTCTTTCTGCCACAGCTCAGTCACAGAATGCTCGCTTTCTTTTTTAAATTTAAAAGCAAAAACCTGTGGTTCCAACGCCAGAGATGCCGCTGCTGCCAGCACTATGCCTGCCAGATAAATAAACCCTTTTTGCGTGTTGACACCGTGGCTGGCGGCGAACATCAGGCGCTCGGCCCTCATCCCCTCAAAGTGCAGTCTGGAAACTATTTCAACAAAATCTGCTGCTTCCTTTTTTGCTGCTGCAGTTTCAGCAGCCGAATTTCTGCGCAGAGCTTCTGCCAGTCCGCAGCCGGCAGCTGACCAAAAATAGCCGGCGAGTGCGGCTGTGCTGTCAGCATAAGTAAACCGATCCATATCAGTGTGTGAACCCGCATCAGTTCCGGTCACCAAGCCCGGTTTGGGAGCTACCAGCAGTTCAGAGAAAGCTGCTGCCAGGGCTGAAGACTGCATACGTTCAGGCAAAAGCTGCCGCAGCCCGTCTGCCTGAAACTGTTGGATTTTATTCTGCAGTTCAATGATCGAATGCCGCCGGGATCGGCTGCAGACATGTGCCTGTTCTGAGCAGATAAGGCAGGAACGCTCCGGCAAATCCAGGTCAGACCGCGAAAGCTGCCGGCCATCTGACAGGTAAAGGTCCAGATCCAGCGCCCGACTCCAGGCAAATTCTGCTTCCAAAAGCATGGCAGTTTTTTTTAAAGCAACCGGATTGGTTTCGGCAGAAAAAACAAAAAAATATGAATCACCGGCAGGATCAGCCAAAGCCTCTTCCCCGCTTATACAAAAATTCTGCCCTTGCAGCTGCTTGCGCAAATAAGAGCAGTATTCTCGCAAAAAGGCACGTGACAGTTTCGTCGTTTTTACTGTACCCGGCATTAGGAGTGTAACGCTCAACAGACACTTTCCTTTTTCTGCAAGAAGTTTTTTACGCTTTGCTGAACGGCGGTCACGGGCTTGAAGAACAGCTGTCAAATCTACTGTCCCGGCCACGTTATACCCACCAATCTGACTGCGCAGCAAGCTTGCTTTCTCTTGTTTGCTTTCAGCATCTGAAGTTAAACTTCCTCTTCTTCCCTGAAAACAGCACTGACATCAGTAGACAGTAATTTATTAAGCTGCAGCAGCTTGTAATCGCTGTCTACATTAACCAAACCGATCATCTGATACTCACCTGAAATAGGTTCTACTACTAAATCCGGATAAATATGAAAACTTTTGACACCACCGGTACTTTTTACGTGCAGGCGCGGACCTGTACAATAATGGCGCTGATCGCCAATCAGGATATGAGTGTCATCGACATATGAAATAGGAAGATCACGCTCAATCAAATCCTGCACATCGGACTCTATTTTTCGCAGATCAAGTTCCGGCTTATCGTGGAAGGTCAAAACAAAACCCGAACGAACATCTGAGTGATCATAATGAAAAATGCGGTGGTCCAAAAGCACAAATTCAGTTAAATCTTCTGCGGTATGAGCCATTCGACGTGTCGGGAAAGAGGCGAACACAATATCTTTAATATAGTCAGGTTCTGGTCCGAACATATTAGGCCGGGTAATGATGATTTCTTCACCTACTCCCAGCAGCAGATGCGCATTCATATCCAGGAAAGGATAAATTAAGTCAAAATGCTCAACGATGACACGTTTTTTGCGGTTAACCGCCTCCATGATTGCGGTCGCCAGCTCATGCGGCTGATAAAAAGCCATTTCAAAACGAATATCAACATGATAGGTATGCGGAGAAAAAAAACCGGTATCGTCAAGATTCATAACAGGCAAAGGACGGACATTTACACCCTCATCGTCGTTGGTCAGCTCCAGACCGGGAAACATGCCTTTAATCAAAACGCTTTTACCTGATCCGCCTTCTCCTATCACGCCAATCAGCCGGTCATAGGGTGAAAGATACATCTGTGCTATTTGAGCGCCCTGATCCGCCAGCCGGGCTGCTCCGCGCGGACACAGCAGTACACTATACAAGTGGCTTTTCTGCATACGTTGCGAAAATGACATAAATGCCTCCAATTTGCTTATGGCTGTCCGGTAATAACAGCAAACAGCCGATTTTTATCAATTATAAACATTTTACCAGTAATCAGAGATAACTGCCTTGTCACAGTTGTTTGATCTCTGACATCAAAATCAGCTGCTCCCGGGAAATTAACACCTGTTTTCACAATAACTCATGTAGTTGTCACATTTATTGCTATTTGCTCACTGTGATTCCTGCCTTCACTACTATACTGTGGAGCATGAATACTTATTATTTAGTCAAAGTAGATTTTTCGGAGTAACCAATGGATAAAGAAACAATTTACGTCATAAGTGGTGCTTCCGGGCATTTGGGTAATACCGTTGTACGCAAGCTTTTGCAAAAAGGCGAAAACGTACGGTGTCTGATTATGGAAGCTGAACGTCCTGAGGCCTTACAGGGACTGGACTGCGAAGTTTACAGCGGTGATATCACCAAACCCGGGACACTGGTGCCGCTTTTTACCGGTCTGGAAAATAAAAACCTAATTGTGCTGCATCTGGCCAGCATGATTTCTATTGCCTCAAAAATTGACCCTCGCATGACCAAAACCAATGTTGAGGGAACCCGGAACATGATAGACCTGGCTCGTGAGCACAAGGCAAAACGCTTTCTCTATTGCAGCTCAGTCCACGCTATCCCGGAAAAAAAATTCAACGCTCCTATCAGTGAAGTATATTCCTTCAACCCGGATTGGGTAAAAGGAGCATATGCTAAAACCAAAGCTGCAGCCACAGAAAAAGTTATGCAAGCCGGACGTGATGGTATGGACATTGTAGTAGTGCACCCCTCCGGCATTGTTGGCCCCAACGATTACTTGCAGGGCCGACTGGTACAGGTGTTACTGGACTTTGCCGACAGCCGCCTGAAAACAATGGTAAAAGGCGGCTACGATATGGTGGATGTGCGCGATGTCGCAACCGGGCTGATTGCTGCCGCAGAAAAGGGACGCTCCGGTGAAACTTACATTCTGAGCAACGAAATTCACTCTATGGGTGAAATGTGCGACATTGCAGCAGAGTACAGTGGCAGAAAACCAATCCGCAGACGGGTACCTTTTAACTTGGTTAAATTGCTGGCTCCTTTGTTCGAGTTATGGGGTAAACTGCGAAAAAAACGCCCGCTACTCACCCCCTATGCGCTTTATTCTCTGGAAAGCAACTCTAATTTTTCCAACGAAAAAGCCCGCCGTGAGCTAGGATTCTCACCGCGGCCTTTTCCGGAAACAGTTATAGACACTATGGCTTTTTTAGAAGATAAAAAACGATTTCGCTATCAGTTTAAAACTAACCGGGCTAAAAGCCGCGCTTAGTCCTCCAGCTGACAGATCCGATCTAAAATTTCACCGTCACGAGACCGTACCAGTGCAACTGTGCGGTCTTTTCTTTTAACCGGCCTGGGCACGCCGCAAATTTTCTCCGCTTTCATTTTTAATTCCCTGATATCAAAAACAGGCAATCCGGCTGTTTGAAAACGTTTCCGCAAATCCGAACGCAACGGATTAACGGCAATTCCATACTGGGTCAGCAAGACATCAACATCTTTGCCCGGTGTAGAGATACAAGTAACCCGATCAACGATCGAAGGTAATCTGGCCCGAAACAAAGGCGCTATAATCATTGACATGGAGGCTCCGGCAGCTGTATCACTGTGACCGCCCGACCCTCCCATAATGACACCACCGGAATCCGTATGCACATTAACGTTGAAAGCGAGGTCAATTTCTGTAGCACCCAGGATAACCACATCCAGTTGTTGTGCCACATTGCTTTTTGCCTCCGGACTGGCATAACGGGAAGCGCTGATCTCAATATGCCGTTTATTCTCTGCAATCGATTTGACTGCTGCCCGGTCAAAGCACTGCACGTCGAGCAGCTTTTGGAACATGCCCGTGTTCAACATATCCACCAGCATGCCGGTGATGCCACCGGAAGCAAAACTGCCTTGAATCTCTTGAGACAACATGCGTTGGTTAAGGCCTTGCGCAACTGCCAGCGAGGCTCCTCCGGCCCCGGTCTGGAAAGAAAATCCATTCTGTAAAAGACCTGAAGCGGCAATGGCGTCAACGGCAAGATCAGCCATAAGCAGGCCAATGGGATCGCGGGTTACACGTGTAGTACCGGAAACTATTTTCTCCGGATCCCCGATAGAATCTACAAAAACCACGGCATCGACCAAACTTTCGTCAATCGAACTGTGCTCCAGCGGATAAGTGGATTTTTGATCGCTGATAATTATTACATAGTCAGCAAATGCTGCATCTGCCATGGCGTAGCCAATAGAACCGAAAGCAGATTTACCGGTAAATCCGTTGCAGTTCCCGGCTGCGTCAGCAGCAGAAGCAGCAATAAAAGCGACATCTATCTTGGATTCTCCGCGTTGAAGATCAGCGGGGCGTCCACCGTGGCTGCGGAAAATAATAGGTTTTTCAAGCAGGCCCCGGCTAAATTTCTCACCGAGTGCCAGATCCATGTAATTACATTCGAGGCCGCTGACTACTCCTTGCGCGACATGATCAAGCAGCGGTTTATGGCAGGGAAAAAGAGCACTGGCATTGACGGTAAGATCCCTGTATCCCAACTCAGAAATAGCTGACATTACCCTGTTCAAAACGTAATCACCATTGCGCAGATGATGGTGAAATGATACGGTCATGCCGTCTTCCAGAGAGGAGACTTTGATCGCACTTTTTATATCTTTGAATTCTTTACTTAGCATTGGTCACCTTTTTCCAAACCATCCATAAGACCGCTGACACGAGCAATTTCCACTGTCTTTTTGGCTTGTTCGGCCACTGGTTTGTCAATCATTTTCCCCCGCAAAGAAGCAGCTCCTGCTCCTGATTTGAGGGCTTGCTCCATTACCCGGATAACCTCCAGTGCAAATTCTATTTCTGACTGAGTCGGAGTAAAAGCCTGATGTATACCTTTTAAGTGATGGGGAGAAATCGCCAGCTTTCCGCTGAAACCAAGCGATTTGGCCAGAAGAGCATCTTCCAGTAAACCGGCCCTGTCCCGGGCATCGGTAAAAGGTGTGTCAATCGCCTGAATACCGGCTGCACGGGCAGCTATCACCAGTCTTTGCCTGCTGTAAAGCAACTCCTGACCCTCTTTAGTGCGGGTGCAGCCAAGATCAACAGCCAGATCTTCACCGCCCAAGGCCAGAGCAACCACTCTTTGCGAAGCCCGGGCAGCCTCAAAAGCAAACTCGATGCCGGCAGCCGTTTCAATTAAAGGCAGCAGTCTGATACTGCCGGCTTTTATCTCAGCTTCTTTTTCTATCACATGTAATAAAGCATCGATTTCTTTTATTAAAGCGGAACCTGCAACCTTAGGCAGCATGATGCTGTCTGCCCCCGCCGGGACGACAGCTCTGATATCCTGCTCACGCAAATCGCTGTTTTCATTAATTCGCACAATTTTTTCGCGTGGGCCAAAATCAAGGCACTGAAGGGCAGATGCTACCAAATTTCTGGCACTGTCTTTTTCATCCGCCGCCACTGCATCTTCCAGGTCAAAAATAAGAGCGTCCGCCGGCAGGACCGTTCCGTTTTGGAGAAGAGAAGCCTGGTTGCCGGGTAAAAATAAAAGTGATCGCCACATATAACTCTCCTTAATCAAAGGACCGCTCAAGTGCTGTTTTCAGCCTGGCCCGAATGGTGCAGTCTAAAGCGCCGCGATCTATTAGCTCAATCTCTGCTGCTGTAATACCCATTTTTTTCAAAACTTCATCCACCGTTTCACGGATAGTATCTCCGTATTGGGCCAGCACCGGCGATTTTATTGCTACCGATAAATTTTCTGATGGCCGGATTCGGACCATCACATCGCTGGATTCAAGACTTCCGGCCACTGCCATCCTGCTCGGATTCATTTATAACCTCTTTCTTTGTTTTGCGCTTCTTAAGGCTAAAATATCCTGCATTTCGTTGTAGACAATCATCAGTCCCTCATCAACACCCATGCCCGGTTTTGCTAAAATCTGATCTGGCTGGCTGGCCATTGCAACCTGGGTGCAGATCTGGGCAGAGCGGACAGTCTCGTTGCAAGTCCCGCCCTGGTAAGCTTTTACCCCATTTTTTTTGCAATAAAGAGTTGCTTGAATAGTCTTGTGCAGGCCACCCAGATCCGGTGTTTTCACCTGAATCATGTGACCGGCTCCGGCATCAACAAAATCAACCACATCCTGATAATTGTTACACCATTCGTCAGCAACCAGTTCCACGGGAATGTTTCGTTTGTTAATCAAAGAGGTCAAAGCAGCCAAATGCTTTATTGTGTCAGCCTTGTTGCCTGCATCCATCGGACCTTCGATCCGCAGTTTAAAGGGTGCGGCAGCTGCTGCCAAGGTCTCCAGATAAACCGCCATAACCTCGTAGTTATCGTCACCAAAAGCCTGACCTATGGTACCGTAAACATCAATATGTAAAATAGGCATATACTCCGGATCGAGTCTGTGGGTTTTGATACGATTACTTAACCACCCAACGTACTCCAGCAGCAGTTCGCCCTTTTCACCCAATTTATCAGCAACATTGTTAATTAAAGCGTGAGGCATGACATCAGCTTGCTTGATGATCATTTTGTCTGCGTTTTCATAGCGATTGTCGCCTGACTGGCAGAAAACAGGAAGAGTTTTTGAGCTGACTTCAAGACCGTATTCATCAGCTACCAGCTCACAGATCATACACTTGTTAGCCTTAGCCAGTGCATCCAGCAACACCTGAGACAAACCGTAGCGAATAGCAGTATGCAGTCTCTTACCGTCAGCGGTACGAAAATCTTCCCACTCACTTATCATTTTGCGAAAAGAGGTTAACGTCCTTTCTTTCAGCAAAGGTGCAATTTCTTTTTCAATTAAAGGGATAAAATCTGCTGCCAGAAAAAGCGGATCGCGCCCGCCGGCTCCGGAATACTGCACCGCAGTACAATCACCGTAAGCGACTTGTCCATCTTCTAAAATTAACATTAAAGAAACAGACTCGCCTGCTTGTCTGACTGATGAAAAACCTGCTGTCGCTGCTTCTCCCAGGTAGAAAAGCCCGTCCATCCGCGCTCCGGCTTTGATAGCCTTTTGATCGTCAAAATAGAAGCCGGTTCTGCCCGGTGCACAGATTAATTGCTTTATTTTCATATTATTCTCCCGCATTTTTTATTTAGGTCTGCCGACCAATCTGCCTTTACTGATTGCGTAAACATCATCTATAACCATCTGGAAAGAGGCCTCGCGATTCTCGTAGCGTGCCCGCTCACGCATTTTTTCCTGATGAAATTCTTTGAGTTCGGCTGTCAGAGGAATATTTCCGACGTGAAAAAGTCTGATTGCTCCTTCGTTGTCTCGGGCCGGCAGCATTTTACCTGCGTTAAAACGGCTGGGGGCGAATGGGATATCGAGAACACCGGAACCGACTGCCAAAATAACTCCTTTGGCTAAATTGCCTGCACCGAGCTCTATTATACGATCTACAACGCAACGCGTTTCAGCGGCAATAATGACTTTTTCATCTTTAAGGCTATAGGTATCGAGCTGCTGGTCACCCAGCATATTGATACTTTGCCTGGTACACAGCAGGCCGGCAGCGTTGGCCTCTTTGGTAGGCACACCAAATGCTTCGTGTGACGTTTTGGCAATCACTTTGGTGGCGTGTGACAAAGCAGCTACAGCACTGCCCCAGGCGATTACAGCAAAGGCCTTGGATTCATCATCGGGAAAGCCGCCCATCCATTGATGCAGCACTGTCGTGACTTCAACATCGCCATAACCGTATTTGCGCAAATATTCATCGGTCAGACTCTGTAAAGTCTGTACTGCAGCAACATCCTGCACTAAATTACCGCACTGGCCGTAACCAACCGTAATATTTTTCACTCCCTGTTCTGCTGCCAAAAGGCTTTCAATAATTGCGACGCTGTGGGAAATAAAAGGTGGTACCAGCGTGCCGGTTAGCGGTCCGTAAGGCTCGCGGTTAATGGGACAGCCTGCTTCCTCATAAATTCCGCTTAAGCGGTCAACATATTGCCAGTCGCGAATGGTAGTTTCCAAAGAGACATCTTTAGCATAAGGGATATTATAAGATATGCCCCCACCCTCAAAACTGGTAAAACCTCCTGCATAGCATACCTCTGCCAAAAGACGTGCATCCGGAGTTCCGTGTCGGACCTGGATCGGTTTTTCCAGCGAATCAATCAGTTGCCTGCAGCCGGAAACACCATGATTTACAGCCGGGAAACCGTTGAGCATGGATTTGTTGCTTTTTACGGATTCGGTGATACCGACTTCAGCTTCTTTATAACGGTTCTGCCGTGTGTAACTGTCAATTGTGGTCGGAAGCAAATCAGCCTCACCCTTGTCCTGCAAATATTGCAGCAGTCGGATCTGATCCTGTATCAAGGGAACTCCCGCACGGGGCTGAGTCAGAGTAGTCCCCTTTTCTTTCGCTTTGTTCAAAATATTGCTGAAAACCTTGCGCCTGGGCAAACTCTTGTGATAGGCCTGTGCTTTGTCCAAATCCACCTCTTTACCGGTGGGCCATTGTGTCAAAACATCCTTCCTGACCTTTTCAAATTCGTCCCGTGTCCATTTTTTATTTTGTAATTCTCGCATTTTTTACCTCTCGCTTAAATTAACTGTTTATCGGCTAAAAACATAACCTGTTTGCCTGCATATTTGGTGCCAT
>CAZVVR010000002.1:0-23943 GCA_964630605.1 uncultured Mageeibacillus sp.
CAGCATTTACGCGCTGGCAGCGCTGGGAATTGTCCTGATTTTCCGCACATCCTTGACGACCAACTTTGAGCAGGGTGTCATCGGAATGTTCAACGCCTTTGTCGTTGCCACCGTGATGGAAAAACTCGGCCTCAGTCTGCTTCCCGCACTTTTACTGGGCTTGCTTACAGCCATACTCACAGGCGTAATAATTGACGTCGTCTTAATGCGACACGCAAAAAAAGTCAGCCTGGTCGGCAAACAGATTCTGACGCTGGGCGTTTTATTGATCATCATGGGCATAACACCCATGGTTTTTGGACCTTTTCCAAAAACCATACCTCAGGTAATCCGGGGCGGAAGCATCAATATTTTAGGCGCCAGGCTGACACATAATGCCCTGTTCAATATTATTATCACTTTTGCGCTTCTCGGTATTATGCTTCTTGTTTTATTAAAAACCAAGGCCGGACTCGCCATCCGCGCAACTGCATCCAATGAAAGTACTGCCCGTCTTATGGGAATAAAAACTAAAAGTGTCACGATGATCGCCTGGGCAGTAGCCGCTGTACTGTCGCTGTTTGCAGCGACAATGGCCGCTCCCTTCTCAGTCGTAAACATCACTTTCATGAATGATATTCAAATTACAGCCTTTATGGCAATTGTACTCGGCGGTTTTTCGACCTTCCACGGTCCGGTAATCGCCTCCTATATCATTTCAATCGCCAACAACCTTCTGCAAGTTTATATACCGCAGGGAACCATTTGGGGTAAACCGATCGTTTACATCCTGATTCTGGTATTCCTGATTTTTAAACCCCGCGGAATGTTTGGCAAAGAAATTACGAAAAAGGTATAGGAGGGCAAGATGATTAATAAGAAAAAAGCATATTTAGGATATTTTATCATTGCCCTCGTCATGGGTTCACTGCCTTTCTTAGCTAACATGGGCCTGATTCGCAATGCCCTGATACTGACCTTCGGGACAACTATGATTTACGCCATTGTTGCCCTGGGCCTGAATATCCTTTTGGGCTACGGCGGTATGATTTCATTGGGAACCGCCGGCTTCATGGGTTTATCCGCTTATATGGCAGCCTATTTTACTGAAAACCTGGCCATGCCTTTCGGCCTCTCTTTTATTCTGGCAATTGCAATTCCCACCCTGATCGGATTGGTGGTCGGCTTACTCTCACTTAAAATGAGTGGTATTTATCTGGCAATTGCTACGCTGGCTATAGCCGAAGTTTTCCGGGAAATTTTTATCCAGCTGGATAACTTCACAGGTGGTGCCAGCGGCAAAATGGCCTCTTATCCTCTTTTATTTGGACGTTTCCGTCTGGATCAGGACGGGACCTATCTCTTCATTGTGGTCTGTATGCTCATTGTCTTTTTACTGACACATAATCTAACCACCGGTTATTTGGGCAGATCTCTGAACGCCTTACGCAGTTCGCAGGCGGCAGCCCAGGCCATGGGAGTAAATTCTTTTAAAACCCGAATTATGGCTTTCGGAATTTCAACTGCACTGGCAGCTTTGGGCGGAGTCCTCTATATCCATTTTATAAAAATATCACTGCCTACAACCTGGACTCTAAACTTATCTCTGACTTTCCTGGCTATCATCGTCGTCGGTGGTTTCAGATCAATCTCGGGAACTCTTCTGGGTTCAGTCATCATTTATGCATTTACCGAGATATTCTTTAAACCAATACCCGCCCTGGCCAACTGGACACCGGTTTTGCAGGGACTACTAATGATTTTATTCATTATGTTTTACCCTCAGGGAACGGTACATATTTTCCATCAAATTAAAACCAAGCTGAACCTGGGGAAAAAGAAAATAGGCTATCCGGAAAAAGGAGTAGATGTTAGTCCGGATGTTTCCGATATAAGAACAGAGGAGGAAAGAAATGACTGATCAAAACATTCAACAAAATCTTGCTCTTGATATCAGAAACTTGTCCATAGCCTTTGGGGGCCTTAAGGCAGTTGATAATTTGAGTTTTTCCATCCGGCAAGGCGAGGTCTACGGACTGATCGGTCCCAACGGAGCCGGAAAGACCACCGTATTTAACTGCATTACCCGTTTTTATGAAGCTGATGAAGGTGAAATATTTTTCAAAAACAACCAGGGGGACATTATCAATCTTAATGACTTCTCAGTTGAAAAAATTATTCGCCAGGGTTTGGGCCGTACCTTCCAAAATGTTGAGTTGGTTCCCGAACTGACAACATTGGAAAATGTCATGATTGGCTCCCATATCCGTTACGAAACCGGCTTTGTCAGGCAACTTTTTGCAACTCCTAAAACGCGGCGCGAAGAAAAAGAAACAATTGCCCAGGCCGAAGAAATAATGGACACAATGGGACTAATGATTTACCGGGATATTTATTGTGGTGCCCTGCCCTACGGCATCAGAAAAAAGGTAGAGCTCGCCCGCGTACTCATGTCAGATCCCGTCATGATCATTTTGGATGAACCGGCGGCTGGCTTAAATGACGAAGAAACAGACGAACTTAATGATCTGATCAAAATGGTTAGCAAGGAATTAAATCTGACTGTACTTCTGATTGAACACGATATGGGTTTAGTTATGAAACTTTGTGACCGCATTACAGCCATATCCTTTGGCAAACACATCGGCACCGGTACTCCTGCAGAAATCCGCGAAAACCAGGCTGTCAGAGAAGCCTATCTGGGTGTGGAGGATGATGATGAATAAAACAATGGCCCTGGAAGTTAATCAGCTGGTCGTCAATTATGGTGCTATTCAGGCTGTTAAGGGTATAAACCTGCAAGTCCCTGAAGGCAGCATTGTCGCCATTCTTGGTGCCAACGGAGCCGGCAAGTCAACTACTTTGAAAACAATTTCAGGTCTGACCAAAGCCGCTTCGGGAACAATCAGTTTTTTCGGCAAAGATATAACTACTGCCGAACCCGAAAAAATAACATCCATGGGCATCATGCAGTCGCCGGAAGGCAGGCAGATTTTTTACGATCTTAATGTCTATGAAAACCTTATGACAGGTGCATATACACTTAAAAACAAAAAAGAAATCGCCGAAAACAGGAAAAATGTTTATCAGATTTTCCCTGTTTTAGAAGAAAGAAAAGACCAAATTGCCGGTACTTTATCCGGAGGAGAGCAGCAAATGCTGGCTATAGCCAGGGCGCTGATGGGTTCGCCAAAATTGTTGACACTGGACGAACCTTCTCTGGGCTTAGCACCGCTTATAGTAAAAGATATTATGAATCTGATAGTGCGCATCAGAGAAAGTGGAGTCACCGTCCTCTTGGTGGAACAAAACGCCAAACAGACGTTAAAAATAGCTGATTATGCCTACGTACTTGAACTTGGGCGTGTCAGACAAGAAGGAAATGCGCAGGACCTCCTGGACGAAAGCTCCCTGGTGGTCGAGTCGTATTTAGGAAAAGTATAAGTAAAAAAAAGACAAAAACTAAAGAAAACTAAGAATAAAAAAAGGAGAAAAACAATGAAAAAATTTCTGAGTGTAATCTTAGCATTAGTCATGGTTCTTTCATTCGTCGCCTGTACAGACGAAGGAACAGATCCTGTAGAGACAGAACCAGTAGCTACTGAAACACCAACCGAAGCTCCGGATGAAACCGAAGCTCCCGATGAAACCGAAGCCCCGACCGAGGCTCCCGATGAGCCTTCCGGCATGGTGCAGGGTGTTACCGATACAGAAGTACTGGTTGGTAACGTCGCAGGAACATCAGGCGCACTGGCAGCAGTCGGTGTCCCCTTTAACGCAGGCATTAAAGCCTACTTCGACATGGTAAACGACGCTGGCGGCGTTGCCGGCAGACAGATCCGCTTTATCCATCAGGATGACGAATCAGACCCTGCAAAAGCAAAGGCAGCCATTCAGACGCTCGTAGAAGATGAAAAAATCTTCGCCATCGTCGGTCACTTTGGTACACCTTCCATTCAGGCCACACTTGATGACGTAAAAGACTACGGTCTTCCTGTCGTTTACTTTGCCTCAGGCGTCAACACCCTCTTTAACGAGGAAGCCGAAGGTTCAGACAAAAATATCTTCCCCGTACAGCCCATTCTGATTACTGAAGGCCAGATCATGATCGCCCGTGCGGTCGCTGACTTTGGTGCTGAATCTGTTGGTGTTATCTATACTAATGATGATGCCGGTAAAGATATGGTCAACGGCGCAGAATCCATGGGTGAAAGACTTGGCATCAATGTTGTGACCGAACAGGTTACTGCAGGAGCCACAGACGTTTCGGCAGCAGTCACGGCAGTACTTTCCGCTAACCCTGATGTCATCATCGCAGCAACTATTCAGCCTACACTCCCGGCTATCGTTAAAGGTTTGGTTGCCCAGGGCAACGACGTACCGGTTATTACTTCTTATAACAACGTAGACGGTGAAATAGCTTCACAAATTTACGCAGACGTCGCCGGATCTTTTGACGTTTACGGCAATGGCTGGCTCGACGTTTTCCAGGAAGAAGCCGCAGAAGATACTGCAAATTTCGCCACCTGGATCGGTGAAGACTTCGCCACCAGTGCATTCGCAATGGCCGGCTGGATCGCAGGTCAAACCTTTACAGCCGGACTGGAAGCAGTCGGTGATGCAGAGCTGACCTGGGATAGTTACATCAACGCTCTTGATCAGGAACAGGTAAAAATCCCCTGGGGCGGCTACGTTGACTTTAGAGACGGCAGAAGAGTTGGAGTTGACTCCATGAACATGTCCCGTCTGGCGGATGAAAGCAGCTGGGAACCCGTTCAGCCCTTAATGAGCATCGAAGAAATTCTTGAAGGCGCTGAATAAAAAAATACAGGAAATAAATAAGAACTCAAGAAATGGCAATACCAATTGCATTTGAGAATTAAACGAGGATGCATGGAACCATGCATCCTCGTTTACATCACAGAATAATCCAATACCCATTACAGCCGGAAGGAGGAGTCACATTAATTTGTGATATAAAGATGACGAATTATAACGACTATAAACACAAAATTATTACAGCCAAAGAAGCAGTAGACCTGGTTAAGGACGGAGACGAAATTGTTACAGGTTTGGGGGCTTCAGAAGGCCGGGCCTTTTTAGAAGAACTGCATACGATAGCAGACGAAGTTAAAAATGTAAGAGCCTGCAACTGTCTGCCCATGACCGACTTTGAATTTTTCCAGCCTCAATATAAAGACAAATTCTCTGTTGACGGTTGGTTCTACACGCCGGTGATCAGAAAGATGCACAAGGAAGGAAATGCCTCTTTTATACCTAATAACCTGCACCGCGCAGCTACTGACCGTCTTTTGCACGTAAAGCCGAATATTTTTGTTAACGTCTGCAGCTCAGTAGACAAACATGGCTATGTATCACTTTCCACAGGCAATACTTACGAAAGAGCCATGCTGGATGCTGCAGATATCAGCATTCTGGAAATAAATCCAAATTTCCCCAGAACTTTTGGTGATTTACAGGTTCATGTCAGTGAAGTGGACTATTTTATCGAGGCCGATTATCCGGTTCCCAGCATTCCCGATGTTCCCTCAACAGATACTGAAATAGCAATCGGCCAGATTATTGCTGACCTGATCCACGATGGTGATACCATTCAGCTGGGTATAGGCGGTATTCCCAATGCCGTTGCCGGTTTTCTTTATGAAAAAAAGGATCTCGGCGTCCATACCGAAATGCTGACATCCGAAATGGCGCGGTTGGCCCAGGCGGGCATAATTACCGGTAAAAAGAAAAATTACAACACTGGTAAAATGACTGCAACTTTTGTTATGGGTGATCAAAACCTCTATGATTTTGTCGATGATAATACTGCTGTTCAAATTATGCGCGGCAGCTATACCAACGATCCCTATGTAATTATGAGAAACGACAATATGGTTTCCATCAACACGGCCATCGAAGTCGATGTAACCGGACAGGTCAGCTCTGAGTCGATCGGCTCCATGCAGATCAGCGGTACCGGCGGCCAGGCCGATACAGCCAGGGGCGCACAAAAAGCTAAAAATGGCCGTTCCATTATCGCTTTACGGTCCACAGCCATGGTTCGTAACGAAGAAGGAGTCAAAGTTCCTACATCAACTATCGTTCCGATTCTAAAACCCGGAGCTATTGTTTCCCTGCAGCGGCAGGATGTAGATATGGTAGTCACCGAATATGGCGTTGCCAGCCTGCGGGGCACCAGCGTCGAAGAAAGAGTTAAACGTCTGACAGCTATTGCACATCCCGACTTCCGTGATAATATCGTTCGCGAGGCTCTGGAACGCGGCATTGTTGGGAGGATTAGCAGATGACCTTTGACTTTAATGGAATTCAGCTTTATTACGAGGTCCATGGCAAGGTAAAAGGAGAAGCTAAACCAATTCTGATCTTAAACGGGATCATGATGTCGACCCGATCCTGGCAGGAATTTCTAGAACCGATGACTCAGTTTAATCAGATTATTCTTTTTGATTTTCCTGACCAGGGTCAATCCGGCAAATGCGATAAAGATTATGATCACAAACAGCAAGTAAACTCTGTGATCGCACTTTTGGATCATCTGCAGCTGGACCAGGTCAATATTTATGGTGTGAGCTATGGTGGCCAGATCGCCCTGCAGTTGGCACTGGACTTCCCTGCCCGGGTTGACAAACTTGCTCTTTTCAACACACCCGCAGAAACAAGTTATTGGCTTTTTGAGATTGGGCAGGCCTGGAACAATGCTGCAAAAGACGGTTTGACCTATTATTACACCACTATCCCCTATATTTACTCACCACGTTTTTTTGCGGAAAATCGTGAATGGATGGAAAAACGCAAAAAAGTTTTACTCCCGCTTTTTAATGACGAAGCTTTTATCGGATCCATGATCCGATTAACAAAATCGAGTGAAAACTATAACGTCAAGGCACGTCTGGGAGAAATCGAACATAACACTCTCATAGTAGGCTGCGAGTACGATTTCGTCACACCTTTTTATCAACAGGAAGAATTGCATGCTGCGATGAAAAATTCTAAACTGATCTTTGTTCCCAACAGCGGTCACGGCATGATGTATGAAGAGCCGGAACTCTTTATCAGCCTGCTGCTGGGACATATGAACAACAACAAAGTAAATTATAATATTTAATTTAAGACATATACAGAGAGGATTAAACCTATGCCTTATAAGAAAAAGTTTTTTGAAACAAAAGGCGGCGAACGGTTAGCTTATTATCTGACCTCAGAGGACAAGCCGCTGCTGTGTTTGGTACACGGTAATTACAGCAAGTCTTCTGTCTGGTTTCCGCTGATGAAAGATTTTGAAAATGATTATTCCGTTTTGGCTGTGGACCTGCGAGGCTACGGTGATAGCAGCTGGAACAACCCGGTCGACACACTGGAAGCCCTGGCCACTGACTTGATTGAAGTAATTAAAGGACTTGGCTTTACCCACGGAGATTTCATAGCCTGGTCCTTGGGTGGAGGTGTAGCCATGGAGCTGGCAGCCAAAGAACCGAAGATGGTTGACCATCTGGTTTTAACAGCATCTATGGGTGTTCAGGGTTATCCCATGTTTGAGTTTGATCCCGAGACCATGACGCCATTGCCGGATAAGCCTCTGACCAGCAAGGAAGAGATCGCGGCCAGCATGTATTATCTTCCCATGAAGCAGATGTTGGACACAGATCAGGATGAGGCTCTGGGACAGACTTTCCAGGCCATGTTTGCCAAAAATCCGCCAACCGGCGAATTCCTGGATGATTGCGTTCTGAGTATGAAACAGCAGCAGAACCTACTTGACATGGACTATGCTTTATTGCAGTTTAATATTACTGCCGATAACAACGGCACTTTCGACGGGTCTGATCGTCTAAAAGATATAACTGCTCCTGTTTTGATTTTGCACGGAGAGAGTGATAATGTTGTACCGGTTCAGCTGGCTCGGTTAAATAAACAGTATTTTGGTGACCAGGCAAAACTGGTGATTTTTGAAGATGCAGGTCACGGAGTGCATTTTGACCAGCCTGAAAAATGGTATAAAGAGGTGCGCTCATTCTTAGGATGAGCCTGGAGAGGCTTGACATGACAGGAATCGAACTTCCCAAAACTAAAAAAGGCCAGGATACCTTTAATGCTCTGGTAGAAGCAGCAGGTCAACAGTTTTACCTGAAGTCCTACCACGGGGCTACAATCAAAGATATCACTGAAGCTGCCGGAGTCGGTCTGGGAACTTTTTACATTTATTTTGACAGCAAATTAACTTGCTATGCCTATTTGTTGCGACAATATTCGCACAAAATCCGAAGAACTATTTCAGAACGGGTCGAGGGCTTAACCGCGCAAAGGGAAATTGAGCGCGTCGGTTTACAGGTTTTTCTGGAAATGGTAAGAGATGACCAGCATATGTATAACATTATCTGGGAATCACTTATGGTTGATCCGGAACTTTTTAAAGAATATTACACCGGGTTCTCGGAACGTTATCAAAAAGGTATCCTCCAGGGTCAGGATACAGGCGAGATTAGCCCGGGCAATCCGGAGATTATCTCATACATTCTGATGGGAGTATCCAACTTTATTGGTATCCGCTACGCCCTCTTCTCCAAGGAAGAGGATCTGGAAGCTGTGTCAGAAGCAGTGATCAGCCTGTTGGAAACAGGACTTTTTAATCAATAGCCGGACTTCATTTCTTTTCAGACCCGGCCGCCGGAATCTGAGCGGCCGGGTTAATTTATCAAAAAAATTATTGTCTGTTTGATTATGTTATAGTATCTACTGCTTATTTTGATTTTAGAACAAATCTATGGAGAAACTTATGGCAAAAGAATTATATAAATTATTGGAAAATGGTTTTGGGGTTGCGGCTAACTATTCAGAAAAAGAACGCCGACTTTTTGGCGATGTCAACCTTAACTGCGCTGAACGTATTTTACGCGGGGCAAATATCGTCTATGACCTGGGTCTGTCCGAACAGGCAATGTGTGCGGCAGCTCCTTTTGGAGGCGGAATGGGGGTCGACTCAATGTGCGGTTCGATCACGGGAGCGCTCATGGTTTTGGGCATTCTTTTTACTGCAAAGGCCGAAAAAAACACCGCACTTAAAACTGATATCACGATTCCTTTTATCCGGGAAGTCCAACGCCGACAGGGCGGAACCTGCTGTTCCTACAACAAAGAACGCTATGCCCAGACTGATCCCTTTGATTGTTTGCCGGTAGTTTTAGCTGTCACTGAAGTCCTGGAAGAAACCATCGAAAAAATGAACTCAGGGCAGTAAAAGGCAGTCTTCTATAACTCCATTTTCACTGGCACTGTCAAACATCTGCAGTAGCTTTTCCACAGTGAGCTGTTGTTTTACTTCATTTGACACATCCACTACAACACGACCTTCACAGAACATAAGCAGGCGGTTGCCCAGAGCGATCGCATCTCTCATGTTATGGGTCACCATCACTGTTGTCAGTTTATGTTTTTCTACTATCTGTCTGGTGAGCGCCAACACTGTCCTGGCTGTTTTAGGATCAAGTGCAGCTGTGTGCTCATCCAGTAAAAGCAGCCTTGGCTTTTTTAATGTTGCCATCAACAGGGTAAGCGCCTGCCTTTGACCGCCGGAAAGCTTACCTGCCTTTTCCGAAAGCCGGTCTTCCAAACCAAGTTCCAACGTTTCCAGCTGTTCACGATAAAGCTTGCGTTCAGCCTTTTTAATGCCCCAGCTGAGATTGCGACGCTCACCGCGCCGATAGGCCAGTGCCATGTTTTCCTGAACCATCATGCCGGCCGCAGTACCCATCATAGGATCCTGAAACACTCTGCCAATATAAGATGCCCGTCTATATTCAGGCAGCCTGGTCACATCATCGTTGTCAATATAAATTCTTCCCTGATCCACAGGCAGCACACCTGCGACAACATTGAGCATGGTAGACTTGCCTGAACCGTTGCCGCCGATTACAGTGACGAAATCGCCTTCCTGCAGCGTCAGTTCGAGATCGACTAAAGCTTTTTTTTCATTAACGGTATTACGGTTAAAGGTTTTGCTGACATTAGCGATTCTAAGCATCTTTGCCCTCCTTTTGCTTAAAAGTAAGATTTGACAGCTTTGCCTTCCAGTGCGGAACGGCAAGGAAAACAGCAACTATCAAAGCAGTGAGCAGCTTGAGGTAATTCGGATCAACTCTCAGCCAGAGGATACTCTGAATAACGATGTAATAAATAACAGCACCCAGAACAGTACTAAGGAGTCGCAGAGCAAAGTTTTTGAAGATCCAGCTAAAGATAGCATCACCGACAATAACGGCTGCCAGCCCGATTACAACTGCTCCCCGTCCCATATTAATATCCGCAAAGCCCTGATACTGAGTCAGCATCGCGCCGGAAAGCGCAACCAGGCCATTACCCAGCATCAAACCCAGCACAATGTGGAAATTGGTATTGATCCCCTGAGCCTTGGCCATCTTGGCATTTGCTCCTGTGGCCCGAAGTGACATTCCGCTTTCCGTACCAAAAAACCAATATAAAAACGCTATAATCAAAACAAGGAAAATGCTGACGGTAAAAATCGGTGACCAGTAAAAGAGTTTTTCCCCTTTGACAACTTCCTGCAAATAACGCAGTGAAACAAGCAGATTGTAATTATTGATATTAATCGCAATATTAGGCCGCCCCATAATCAGAAGGTTTACCGCCCAGAGAGCAAACTGAGTTAGTATTCCGGCCAGAATACTGGAAATACCGAAAAAGACATGAAAAATACCGGTGGCCAGCCCCGCCAGCATGCCCGCCAAAAAGGAGAAAAGCAGTGCCAGCCAGATATTTTGCCCGTTTGTAAGCAAAATAACAAAGACTGCTCCGCCGGTACAAAAAGAACCATCTACAGTCAGGTCCGCAATATTCAGAATTCGAAAGGTTATATAAACACCAATCGCCATGATGCCCCAGATCAGTCCCTGGGCGATAGCTCCCGGCAATTGGTCCACAAGGTTGAGTAAACTCAGTGGCATAATAATTAACTCCAATCAGTAATAATCCGTGCAGGATTTATGGTGCAGTATCTACGGAACGATTGCTTCGTAATCAGCAGATACAGTTATGCCAAGGTCTGAGCAAATTTCCGGATTATACATCTTGACAAAATTAGGAGCATATTCGATCGGCATTTCCGAGATGACAGCCTGATCCGTAAGTATTTTCGCCGCCATTTCACCTGTGGTAAAGCCTAAATCATAGTAATCAATCGACAACGTTGCCACACCGCAACCGCTGCAAATACCTTTTTCACCTGCCACAATGGGTATTCCTGCCGGCCGGCAAATATTATCGATCAAGCCCGTATTAGCGGCAACTGTATTGTCAGTTGGCACGTAAATCAGGCTTACTTCGTTGACAGCACTAGTTGTGATGGCTGCAAGATCGTTGGAATCGGTGAAAGGATACAGCTGGCAACTGTAACCGAGTTCTTCCAGCATATCTTTCATTGTGTTGACCTGATACAGAGAATTCGCTTCGGCCGAACAATAAAGCAGTCCAACTGATGTTTTGTCCGGAAAAAGCTCTTTAATCATTTTAGCCTGTTGATCCAAAGGAGCCAGATCCGAAGTACCGGAAATGTTTCCACCTACAGTGCCCTGAAAATCCTCAATACCCAGCGCTACTCCATACTCTGTGATGGCTGTTCCCAGAACAGGAATATCTGCAGTAGCGGTAGCGGCCGCTTGCAGGGCCTGGGTAGCATTAGCCAATATTAAATCAACCTTGGAGGCCACAAACCCGTTAGCAATTGAAGCCGCAGTGTTAGGATCGCCCTGGGCGTTCTGATAATCAAATCGCACCTGATCCCCCAGTTTCTCTGTGAGAGCATCTTTGAAACCTTGAGTGGCTGCATCGAGTGCTTTGTGTTGTATCAGCTGAGATATGCCGACCAGATAAAAGTCATCATTACCTCCTGCAGCCGACGAGGTCGACTCTGGTGATTCTGTGCTTTTATCATCTGCGTCAGTTTGGACTGTGTCAGTATCTGAACCGCAAGCGGCTATACTGATAGCGAAAACTACAAGCAGCAACATAATAAGGGTTTTTAACACTTTTTTCATGATCTGTTCCTCCTTCTATAAATATTCATTACCTTGGATACTACCTTTCATTCGGTAAAGTGCCTAGTTATAATTAGTAAATTCATTAATATGCACATCGGTAACAAAATATACGATGAAACTGTCAACAAAAAGGCAAAAAACTAATGTGCACGAGTTTTTATTTATAACAATTGGTGTTAGATTTGTCTGAAAGCAGCCTGAAATAAATAGCTCGTAAATTTATGCCGGCGGTGAATAAAAATCTACTCCAGAATGATCGACCTGAACGTGCTTCAGCTGCCAGCCTGCAGGTAATTTTTCAATCAGCGCAGATTCAACCTGCTCGGCTTCCGCCTTAAAACCGGCATAAATACCTACTAATGAAGGGCCGGCCCCGGAGAGGCTGACGGCAGAACATCCACTGCTGAGAGCATCTTTTTTAATTATTTCATATTCAGGAATTAGTTTGCGACGGTATGGTTCATGCAAAAAGTCATAATTACCCTGCTTTAAATAATCCCGGCGTCCCGACGCTAGCCCCTGCAGCAAAAAACCGAAAGATACCAGCTGTTTTACTGCCTCACCGTGCAAGATCTTTTCAGGTAATACAGAGCGGGCTGTTTTTGTTGCCAGTTTATAATCCGGAATCATTAAAAACACATGTATATTCTCGTGGCAGGCTAAGCCGGATGTTACAACTTTGTCCGAATCTTTACCGGACAAAACCAAACCGCCTAAAATGGCCGGCGCCACATTGTCAGGATGACCTTCCAGTTTTGCGCTCAGGTTTAAAAGTTCATTTTTATCCCAGTCTCCTTTATGTATAACCTGCGCAGCTAAAATACCCGCTATCGCACAAGTGGCTGACGAACCCAAACCGCGGGCAACAGGAATTTCACATGCAAAATCTACGGTTATTTTGGGCAAATCAATTTCATTTTGCTTTGCATAATAACTGTAAGCCTCTGCAATAGCACGTTGTTCAAAAGGCAGTTTTACAGCCCAGTCCCCTAGCTGGTACGGAGTTAGCTTTTTGCTATCCTGCCAGGACACAGCAGCTTTGTTAAAAAGATTTAAGGCTAAGCCCAGGCAGTCAAAGCCCGGCCCCAGATTGGCTGTTGTAGCAGGAATATGAATTTTAATCTGTTTCATAATTATTTCCGATCAATTCATCAATGGCCTTTTCTATCTGGCAGGCCTGCAGCAAGTGTTTTCCCCGGGGCTCATTTTCCCATAATTCTTCTATCGCCTGAGGCAAACAACTGGCAACAAGATTTTGAATCTGCAGAATCTGATTTTTATCATCCGCTGCCGGCTGCAGTTCTAAGGCCGTGAGAACGCTTTCGGCAAATTTATAAGGACTGGCTGTACTTACGATAAGACGTCTTCCCGAAATGTCACCATTAAAGCAAGCGTGAGCTGCAACAGCAGAATGCGGGTCCAGCAAATAATTATATTCAGTGTATATTTTTTTGATCATGGCAAAAACCTGCTCTTCAGTTACCCAGGAAGAGCTGAGATCCAAAAGAGCAGGGTCAATTGAAAAGTCACCACAGGTTTTGAGTTTTTCCATAAGGCTTTTAGTGAGATAATTATCTTTTGTCAGCAAAAACAAATAACGCTCCATGTTACTTGCGACAAGAATATCCATAGAGGGCGATGTTGTTTTCAGCAGCTTTCTGTTCGCATTATAGCGACCGTCTCTGATAAAATCGTGCAAAACGTTGTTACTGTTTGCGGCCAGATGAATTTCTCCTAAAGGTAATCCCATTTCTTTGCAATAACGTGCTGCCAGAATGTTACCCATGTTCCCGCTGGGCACGACTACCGACAAAGAATCACCATAGGTTTCAGAAGCTTGCAGATAAGCAAAGATATAGTACACCATTTGCGGAATCAGGCGGCCGATATTAATCGAATTAGCCGAAGTCAGACAAATCGAGTGTTTTTTCATTTTTTCCACAAAAGCTTGATCCTGCATTATAGCTTTTATGCTGCGCTGGCAGTCGTCGAAATTTCCCTCCAGGGCAAAGGCACGTACATTAGATTTTGCAGAGGTAAGCATTTGCCGCTCCTGGAAAGAGCTAACGCCTTTATGAGGATAAAACACTGCAAGCAAAATATCTTTTTTACCGGTAAATCCCGACATAGCGGCTTTACCGGTGTCACCTGAAGTCGCTGTAAGGATTAGAAAACGTTCTGTTATATTTTGGATTTTTTTCGCTTCTTCAAAAAGATGAGGCAGGCACTGCAAAGCTAAATCCTTGAAAGCCAGCGTCGGGCCATGCCAAAGTTCCAAAACTGCACAGTCATCGTCCAGCCAATGAATCGGACTGATCTGCGGATGGTCAAAATTTTCGGAATAACTTTTATGGACAATATCTTGAATGGCTGCTTCGGTAAAATCAGTCAGAAAATAGGAAAATAATTTTGTTGCAATTTCCTGAAAAGTATCATGACGCCAGCCTTCAAAGTTAATTTTGGGAAGCGACTCCGGCACAAAAAGCCCGCCATCAGGAGCCAGCCCTGCCAAAATGGCCTCAGAAGCTGTAGCTGTGTGTTTTTTTGAACGGGTGCTGAAATAAAGCATAACTAGATTCTCTCAATAACTGTGAATCCCTGATCTCTGTAATCAAGGGCATCCGCAACGCTCATTCTGCTGACATTCCCGGCATTTTGCCCCGGTTCCCGTATATAAAACTCTGCTTCCCGGTAGAAAGAACGATCTTCTTTCCGGCTGTTCTTCTCTATATGATAAACCGGCTCAGAGCTTGTCACATCCAGAAAATCAACCCAAAGCCCATGCGCCGTAGACAGCATTCCGCCGCCGGTACCGGAAAAAGACAATAATCCAATGGTGTCGCCTTTTAATTCCACCTGATTCATAATTCCTCCTACATTGGCCAAAGAAACGGACTCAGGCAACGCTGTCGGCAGCACAGATAATTGGTAGGAAGTTTCGTCTTTAGTAAGTGCTGCTACAAGTTTTATTTTACGTTTATTTGCTTTAGCCCAGGTAAAATCTTTTTCGGACAAAGCACTGATACCAATTGTGGGAATATTCATTTCCCTGATTTCTTGCTGCAGGGTTATAGCAGCCAAAATGGCAATTTTTCTTCTGGCATCATAACCCTCTACGTCGTTAGTGGGGTCGGCTTCCAGCACTCCCAGAGATTTCGCTTCTGCTAAAACTTCATCCCGGGTTCTCTCCTTGCTTAATTCCGACAAAATATAATTGGTTGAACTGTTAATAATTCCTCCCAGATAAGAAATTAAATTCAGGTGCCTGATTTTGCTTAAAGGATCCAGCAGCGGTATTCCCCCTGCAGCAGCGGCCTCAAATCGCAAATGAACACCGGACTTTCGGGCAATTTTCTGCAGTTCGAAAAAGTCTGAGGCGATTGCGGCTTTGTTTGCACTGATTACATGCTTGCCCCGGGCCAGTAGCTGCCGGATAAACTCTGCGCCTTTTACTCCATCGCACATAACTTCAAATACGAGATCGATGGAATCATCATTCAAAATTTCAGGAAAGGAATCCGTGAGGGGCAACTCGGAAACAGAGAATTGACCCCGTTCTTTTTCGAGATCCCGCACAAGAATTTTATCTATAAATATCTTCTGTCCGCTTTGCTTTTCCAAAGTGGACCTGCGCTCATTCAGTATGTGGTAAATACCCTGACCAATTGTGCCAAAACCCAAAATAGCTATTTTCATGAACCATCCTCCAAATATTATTTTATAAATTTCACCTTACTGAAATTGCACTTTATCGTCTTTTTTTATTTTAAAAAAATGATCGTAAAGAGTTTGAATTGCTAAACTATACTGGAAACTTTCAATACCGATAATAATATTGTATTCACTGGACCCTTGCGCGATCATGCGAATATTCACTCCGGCACTGCCCAGGGCAGAAAATATTTTGCCCGCTATTCCCGGCTGGTAAGCCATACTTTCGCCTACCACTGTAATCAAAGCCATATCCTGCTCATAACTGCTCTGGTCCGGCCGGCAATAAAGATTGATCTGCTCCACAATCTGCTTTAGCTCTTTTTTATCATCAATCTGAAAGATAACAGATATTGTGTCCAGTGACGTAGGCATATGATGAATTGTGATCTGATGCGCTTCAAAGATAGTGCAAATCTTGCGCATCAGACCGTAATCCTCGTTTTTGCCGTATTTCTTGAGATGAATAACGCTGAAATTCTTCTGCCCGGCGATACCGGTAACCAGCTGCCCGTTGGTAATTTTTTTACCGCTATAAATAATTGTTCCCGAGTCATCAGGATAATTGGTGTTTTTTATCTGAATTGGGATCTCTGCTTCACGGGTAGCCGCAATCGCATCGGCCTGAATAATCTGCGAATCAGAATAACTTAGTTCTCGCAACTCAACATAACTAAGCGAGCTAATCGTTTCCGGATTATCGACAATTTTGGGATCCGCAACTAAAAAACCGGCCACATCAGTCCAGTTCTCATAGAGATCTGCCTTTAGTCCCGCAGCCAGAATGGCTCCTGTTATATCGGACCCTCCGCGGGGAAAAGTAATGATTTCCCCTTTTGAGGTTGCACCATAAAAGCCCGGTACAACAACCCCTTTCATGCTGCCGAGTTTCAGGTCTGCGAATTTTCTCATCAGTTTATAGCTGGCGGCCTGATCATATTTTTTCTTAGCGTCAAACACTATCAGGTTTTTCGCATCAACAAATTCATAGCCTAAAAACTCAGCCATTAACATGGCATTCAGATACTCGCCCCTGCTAAGTACATAGTCTTTGTCTGCACCTGCATCAAGTTTTTCCCTTATAAGGCTGAGTTCCTTTTCCAGATCAGAACTGAGATTTAAATCTTTATGAATGGCACGGTAGCGGTCGGCAATTTCCTCAAAAATCTCACTAAAATCTAGCTGCTCCCGAGAAAGCTGGTAACAAAGATATAATGTATCGGTTATTTTAAAATCCTTGCCCCGATATTTCCCCGGCGCCGATACTACTACAACTTTACGCTGTTCTTCCGACTCAACAATAGCTTTCACTTTTTTGAATTGAAAGCTATTGGCACAGGAACTGCCGCCAAATTTGCATACTATCATGGTTTCACTCCGTTTCTACAACACGTGCTGCACCAGCAGCAAATAAGTAATGGTGCCTCCGGCAATAGGAAGCAACATCTGTTTTTTCCAAAAATAAAGAGCACAGGTCACAATAATTGCCACCAACTCAGCTAAACCATAGTTGGCTCCGGCTATTTCAACATTCCGGAGAGTATAAACGATCAGCATGGCAAAAATTGCCGCAGGCAGAGCTTTGCCCAGATAGCTGATAAATTTTGGCGTCGCCCGTTTTTCCGAGAAGATTATAAAGGGTAAAAAACGAGTAGACATTGTGGCCAGGGCGCAAATTGCTATGGTAATAATTTCTTGAGCAAAAGTCATGACGGATCAACTGCGCTTTCGTCATTAGGAGCTATCAATCCTCCTGCTGTTTCAATCGGTTGGCGGAAAAGCATGAGCAGCAGCAAAATGATTCCCATCGCCGGCAGCAGAAATGAATCCGGTCCAAACAGCAGCAAACAGCCAACAGAAGCCAACAGGCCGATTAAAGCAGTATAGTGCTTTTTCTCCTTGCTCCATTGCTGCAAAAATATCACCAAAAAGAGTGCCGTCATTACGAATTCCAAGCCCTGGGTGTTTATTTTAATCAATGATCCCAACAGACCACCGAGAGTTGAACCAATAAACCAATACATATGATTGAGGAAACTTATGAAAAAATAAAACCAGCCACGGTCAATCCCCGCAGGAACTTCGAGCGAGTAGTTTAAAGAAAAACTTTCATCACACAAAGAAAAATAAAGGTAAAAACGCTTCCAGCCCAAATTTTTATATTTTTCCAGCATGGCAATGCCGTAAAATATGTGCCTGGCTTGAACCATCAAAGCCAGCAGCAAGGTCGCCAAAGGAGCAAAAGGACTGAGCAGCATAGTTACAATAACAAACTCTAAGGAACCGCCAAAAACAACCAGACTGGTCAGCATCGGATACCAAAAGCTGAAACCCGCGGCATTCATATAGATACCATAAGCCAACCCCAAAAAGCCAAAACTGGCCAAAATAGGGATTGTATAAGGAAACGCAGCCCAAAAAGCCCGGCGACGTACTCCCACTCCCAACTTGGTCATCTACTCCTCCCTCCCGCACAAAACAGTGCATAGAATGGTGCCTGGCACCATTCTATGCACGGACTTCAGTTAATTTTGGGTTACCTTGGATATTACCGCTTATGCTATGAATTGCATAGTTATAAACAATAAGTTCAACAATATGCACACTAGCTGCAGATTAAAGTCCGTACATTCGGCCATTTTACTCATCCGTAACACAGGTTGTACATCAAAGTATTTAATGTGTTATTTTAATAACTCAGCTCCCGGCAAATAATGCCGTGAGTTTCCGGTACTCAATCACACACGAAAGGATTTGATTATTATTAAGATAAAGCATACGAATGTCAAAAATTTCATTTCTGATGAAACTGCAGATTTAACCGTAAGCAGTGCAAGAATAAATGATATAAATGGAATACTCGAAGTCGCTGCCTCTGTTGGCAACGGCGATAAAGATCATCTTCAGGGTTTTCTGATGCATAATTATCAGGAAAACGAGCAAGAACATTACAAAAATTTCGAAGAAAATATCAACAAAACAGACTTTTTCTTTGTCGTAAAGCTGGGGAACCTCGTCTTGGGATTTCTCCTGGCCTACAATAGAAAGCAGTGGCTCGATCAGGAGCCAGACTGGCTCAGGAGCACCAATTGGAAAGACGATTTTGAGAAAAACTCCTTGCAGAGATTTCTTATTCTGGAAAAAATTGCTGTCCGGTCCAACCTGACCGGCCAAGGCATCGGAACTTTGCTCTTCGACAAATACAAAGAAGAGGCCGAAAAACGCGGCATCAAGCATATGTTTTCCGAAACTATCCTGGCTCCGGAACCAAATTTCGCTTCTATGGAGTTTGCCCTGAAACAAGACTACGAGCTGGCCGGCGTCAGATATGAAGATTTTGAAGACAATATTTTCACCACAATTGTCTACCACAAAGAATTCTAAAAAACTAAAACTGTTCCTGTTTCCAAATACATAATATTGACCGCAAGTTAAGCCACTTTTTTAAAGTGGTTTAGTTATTTTATTTAATGGAAAACTATTTAGCTTCTACCACAATGTCTTTGTTGCCGGCCCAGTTGTTAACGAGAGGCGCCAGTTTATTAATCACAGGCGCCATGATCGGACCGACCAGGAACATACCCAGCAAGGTCCCAACATGCACAACCCCACCCATCAGTAAAGCTCCCGCAATCATGATGCCGTCAAAAATCACACGCCACCAACGCAGCTGCATTTTCATCTTTTTCGCAATAATCTGATTAAATGCGTCAGGGGATCCCAGACCAAATTCCGCAGACTGATAAATGCCAAGACCAACAGCTAAAAAGATAGTACCAAATAAAAGCAGGCCAATATGAAGAATTAAACTAGTCTCTGTTCCTATAATTGTCCCTAGCAAAGGACAGAGCAGATCAACAAAGGCTCCCAAAGATACTGCAAGCAAAACGGTCCCGACGCCGATAGTTCTCCGATCCAGAAAAAACACAGTGATCAAAAACACCAGATTAAATATAATCATCGAATTACCAAAAGATAAGCCCAAAACTTTGCTCAAACCTTGCACAAAAGCTGTAATCGGATCACTGCCCAAATTAGCCAAAATAATTGAAGCCATACCCAAAGACTGAATAAAGACTCCGACCACAATAACCAGAAGCCTGACCGCAATGCTGCGCATAGTGAATTTTCCCTTGCCCATGTCCACCCCACTTCTCTATAGCATTCTACATCAATAAATCAGTTATCTCCTTTTATATATAAAACGATCGTTTACTTCGATTTATTGGACAGCGCCAACTGTTACTTCTGCAATCCTGATAAAAACAGGCTGGTGTTTGTGATACCCCGAACTTAACTCTATAATTGAAAGGTAATTTTCAGAAAAACACAAAGCGTAGAAGAGGAATCTGTAGTGCAGTATTTGATAATAGGTATCGTTTTAATATTGGCCTTGATCGCCATTCGTGTTTCCAGCAGGCACGGTATACCCGCGCTTTTGTTATTTATCGTTCTAGGTATGGTTTTTGGAGCCATCGGCCTGGAATTTAACGACTACGTATTTGCTGATGGTTTTGCCACAGTTGCTTTAATGGTCATCATGTTTTACGGCGGTTTCGGCACCAACTGGAGCATGGTTAAACCGGTAGCAAAAGAAGCTATTATTTTAAGCTCGCTGGGAGTTGTCGCCACCGCGCTTCTAACCGGTTTGTTCTGCCATTATATCCTCGGCTTTGGCATGCTGGAAGGCATGCTGGTCGGATCCATTGTCGGTTCAACCGACTACGCCAGCGTATCTAATATTCTTCGTTCCAAAAACCTGAACCTCAAATACAGCACAGCTCCTCTTCTGGAACTGGAAAGCGGCTCCAACGACCCGACCGCCTACACAATGACAATGATTCTGCTTTCTCTGATTATAGGAACAGAACTTTCCGTGCCGTTACTGATTATCTCTCAGGTAGTTATTGGCCTGGCAGTGGGTTTTCTTCTGGCCTGGCTGATCGGCAAACTGCTGACAGTCATTGACTTTCAGGCTGATGGACTCTATGCCGTCTTTATGGCTGCGGCCATGCTGATCACTTTTGCTTTGAGCGACATTTTCGGCGGAAACGGTTATCTGGCACTTTATATTTTAGGGATCTATCTGGGCAATAAGGAATTCCAGGGCAAACGGGACGTGGTCTTCTTTTTTGACGGGTTCACAGAGATTATGCAGATAGGCCTCTTTTTCCTGCTCGGTCTCTTGTCCAGCTTGCCTGATTTTATACAGGCCTTGCCTGTCTCCGCAGCGATCATGGCTTTTATGATGCTGCTGGCACGTCCACTCTCAGTTTACGGATTAATGCTGCCTTTTCGTATGAAACGCCAGCAGCTTTTTATGATTTCTCTGGCCGGGGTCAGAGGTGCAGCAGCCATTGCTTTTGCCATTATGGCAGTTAACAGCGAGGCCGTTTTTGCAGTCGATATTTACCACATTGTCTTTGGCATCTGTGTTTTATCTTCTTTGCTGCAAGGATCTCTGATGCCCGTCGGCGCACGGCGCTGGGACATGCTGGATCCCAGCGATACCGTGTTAAAGACCTTTAACTATTATCAGGACAAAGCTAATCTTGGTTTTCTCGTGACCAGGATTGCAGAAGGCAGTGAACATGCCGGCACAAAAGTAAAAGATCTCAATATGGAGTTTGATTTTATCGTCGCCAAAATCGAACGTGACGGCAAAACCATCATTCCAAGAGGTGAAGTCATTTTTGAAGAAAACGACATCGTTGTCCTGGGAGGAGAATCGCACTTTGATAAAAGCGGGCAAAATCTGATTGAATTTACAATTCCCGAAGGACATGAATGGGCGGGTGCTTATATCAAAGATATTAGCCCGCCGCATGACCGTCTGATTATAACGGTACAAAGAAAAGACAGCGATCTTATAGTCCCGGACGGAGATACACTGCTTTTGGCAAATGACAAGGTTGTTCTGATTCAGCTGCAGGAAGAAGATGAGTTGGTGGACGTTGAGCCTCCGGAGCGGGAGTAACATTTTTTCAGAAATTAAGACTTAGCCTGGCCGCCTCTTTTCTGCTCAAATTCTGATTCGGCTTTTTGTTAGATCATTAATTCGGCAATAGAGTACAAAACTACATTCCCTGCAATTTTTAGCCTTTCACCCTGGTAGTCGCAGTAAAGAATACCGCCTCTTTCCGATGCCTGATAGGCAACGATTTTATTCTTATTTAATCTCTGGGCCCAGTAAGGAACAATATGACAATGACCGGATCCGCAAACAGGATCTTCGTCATCATCAAACTTGGGCGAAAAAGTTCTGGAGACGCAGTCAAATTCTTTTCCCGGAGCAGTAACATTTTGAAGCGAACCCGGTAAAGTCAAAACCTTATTCATGTCTGGTTTTAATTTGCGGACTTGTTCTTCGGTCTCCAGGACACAAAGCAGGTCACGTCCCAGATAGGCTTCCAAAGGTTTTACACCCAGAGCTTGTGTCATTTCAGAGGTAACTTCTGTTTTTTTCAGATTAAAGCTGGGCAAGTCCATTTCAAAAAGTTTGCCTTCTTTCTCAACCTTTAATCCGCCACTCATGGTCTCGAAGCTGACTTCAGACATATCTGTTTTAATGTAATTGAGTATTACAAAACCGGTAGCCAGGGTAGCGTGACCGCAAAGGTCTATTTCTCCGGCAATAGTAAACCATCTCAGTTTATAGTGATCGCCTTCTTTGACAGCAAAAGCCGTCTCCGATAAATTATTCTCCCGGGCAATATTGAGCATTAAATCTTCAGAGATCCACTGGTCCATGACACACACCGCTGCGGGATTTCCCTTAAAGAGTTCTTTTGTAAAAACATCAACCACGTATTGTTTCATTTTCCGTTTCCTTTCCCCTAAAGCGATTCCACTTTATTCAAATTCTATCTTGATGTGCCGTTTATCTGCATTAAATTACTGTATTTTTCTGTGAGCGCTTCACTATCGTAGTAATCAAAGAGTTCTTCCAGGGCTTCTTCCTCCAGAGTCTGAGCAATAGCAATGTAAGTTGAGGCAACATGTTTGTTGGAAAGACCCCATCTCACATAACCATGCAGAGCACCCTCTGCACGCCAGACTTTGACCGGAACACCGGCTTTACCCAGTTTTTTGCCGAAGGCTTCACCCTCGTCTCGCAAAGGATCCAATTCACTGGTAAAGATCAATGTCTGAGGCAGGCCTGACAGATCTTCCGCCAGAATAGGAGCAACATAAGGAGATTTTCGCAATTGGGGATCAGGACAGTATAGTTCCAGATATTCCTTAATCCGGGCCGAAGTCAGAATATAATCGTAACCATTCTCAATCACGCTGGGAAATTCGCTATTTTCCGTATAATCATATCCGGTGGCGGGATAAAGTAAAATCTGCCTTTCAGGTTGGACCTCACCTAAGTTTTTCAACAATAAGCACAAAGCAGCAGCAAGATTGCCGCCGGCACTGTCGCCCATGAGTGTAATCCCATTCGGATCAAGACCGTATTCAGTTAACATCTGACGCAAAGAACGGTAGGCAAGAAGGCAGTCGTCCAATCCGGCCGGGAAAGGATGTTCCGGAGCCAGACGGTAGTCGATAGATACAACCAATTTACCGCTGGCCACGGCCAGCTGAGCGGTCACGTCATGGTAAGTATCTACATTACCGATAACCCAACCACCACCGTGGATATACATAATCAGACCGGGGTTGCGCGCATCCGTGGCCGCTTCAAGCACATTATCCAGAGAGAGCCTTTCCTGGGCTAAAGCGTCGAGCCCCAGCTCCTGATTTGGTGAATATACGCGCACAGGGATGTCCCTGCCCTCATCCGTATGAAGTTTATAATCCAAGCCATCAAAAAAAAGTCTGTTTCCCACTTTGGTGACTTCTTGTACTTTACGTAAAAGGTCATAGTTTTTTCTGATATTCAAGGGTATTCGTGAAATAGCCGCAATAATTCGGCTAAATAATTTATGCATGTCATTTTCCCTCAGGCAAATACCTTTTTATCTGTTATTTATATTTTCGTTTATTAAAATTACTTTTAGCAGAGTGAATTGCTTCGATATTCTGCACAGCTTAATGTTTACTCGTTCAAGTTTACACTTTTTTATTTATCGCTGCTCAAATTAAGTTAAAATCGTGAGCCACCGGAAAGAAACTCTCCACCGTTTGATATGCGCTTGCCTTTTTCGCTGCTGAAAAACTAAGGCCTGATGCA
>CAZVVR010000003.1:0-23793 GCA_964630605.1 uncultured Mageeibacillus sp.
AAAGAAATATTTTCTAAAATATTTAATAAATCACCTAATATAAGTTCTCTATTTCTATCCTTGCCGGTCTCCTTAATTATAATCGCAACTGAATCAGGAGGGATTTGAACTAACAAGCCCTTAATAATATTTTCGTTTTCACGTAAAAATTTACCGAGAGCCCCGTAGGCCGAAGCCACCGGATCGCTGGCCTCAACCAGTTTTTCTGTCAGCAAGTTGCCGTTGTCGAAACCGACAATCTTAGTGGTAGTGCCTCCGATATCTAAACCAATTACGATTCCTTTAGAATGTCCGATTGAGTTAATGTAATCAGCGTTATTCATGGAAACTACCTCCAATGGATATTTAATAAACTTCGATTAGGGTTTCAGGGAGAGAAAGCGTTTTGATAACTTTATACCCTGACGGCGCAGTATACGCCAGCGGTCACTCGTTATATAGTTCATGATAAAAAGAATATTACTTCTGACTCGGCGATACATCGAATGATCTACCCGTCTCATCCAGCCCCAGAGTTTTTCCAGGCGGTCATAATCTTTCTCATTTTCTTTCATCAGTAAAGACAAGGCACAGGTTGAAACTATGGCCGTTAGATAGGTATACATATATTCACGCTGAGATTCGTCACGCACATCATCTTCCAAACGATAAACATCGTAAAGCATGCGGGTAATGCGCAACAGATCACCAACTTTATCAGTTATATCTTCCAACTCTCCGTTAGAAGAGCCGTTAGCAGAATAACGGACATCATAGTCTGCATAATAAAGATGCTTAATGTAAGGCAAAGGCAAATAAGAATACACATATTCCGCCAGGGCTGACCCCTCCGGCATACGCAAGGGAGATTTTTTCAGCAGTTTGCTGCGAAAAACAGAATTGTTCATTGTAAAAAGACGAGAACGGCTGAAACGCTTTAACTCTTTCCAGTCAAACTCAGCAAAAGCTGCCGGGAAAACCCTTTCCAGGGACATAATCTGCCATTCGTCTTCCAGATCTTCTTCCAAAACATTGTAAGCGACAATACCAACCGTTGGCGACAGATAGCCGGGCCTCAAAACATGCAAAAGCTTTGAAAAAGGAGCAGCTTTCAGTGAATCATCACTCGAAAGATGCATATACCACTCACCCTTGGCTTCTCTGATCGAAGAGTGAACCTCACTTCCTACTTCCTTATGCTTGGACTGATAGACACGCACATCTAAATCCCGTTCGGCAAAAAACTCCTGAGCCGCCTGAACAAAATCGGCAGTATCAACGCTGCAAATCAAAGAAAGTTCCAACTTAGACAGATCACTTTCGCTGAGTTCGTTTAAAAAAGAGAAAGTTTCAGTGGCTGTACGCCTGCACTGATCACTTATACTCATAACCAAAGATAAAACTGCACTCATCTCATCACTGGCCCGCCGTAGGTCTTAGCTCTTCCTGCAGTAGCGGCTCCTCTGAAGTCCTCAGCGGAAAAATGTCCGTCATCAAAATCTATGCGCGTAGATCGGGGCGCAAACACGAAAATATATTGTGAAACCATTTGTAATATACCGCCTATGGCATAGGCGGATCCGGACACTATGTCCTGGAAACGCACACGAACTTCCTGATTCAGGCGTTCTGTATTGCAAATAACTGTGTATCCTGATTTCACATGATCACAGACTGGCCAGGCCGAATCGATATCAACAGCCTCCACCAGCATCACAGTATGTTGTGAATCGTTGCGTGCATCTCTTATATCAACAACACGGCCATCACGTGAAGATTTTTTAAACTGCCGGCTGTCGGCCGGTTCCTCATAGGGCCGGTTCGGCACCTCAAAATCTTCTTCGTAAAATTCATCGTAGTCTTCTTCGGGTGGTTTTCCGAGTAATTTATTCAGGAAGCTCATACGTTCATCCTCCAAATATTAGCTAAAAATCAGTATAGGTACGTTCTGGCTGAGTTTCAAGAAAAAACACAGGCTCGTGATTTTATGTGCCCAATTTGTATATAGTTCCTATAAGTGTACCAGTAAAAGGACATCACTGGTACCGGGAACCAAAGATCGCGCTCCCGATTCTAAGCATAGTGCTGCCTTCCTCAATTGCCTGATGATAATCATTTGTCATCCCCATTGACAACTGATCAAACTTCGGCATATTCAGCTCGGCACTCAACTCTTCCTGCAACTGGCGCGTTGCTTTAAAAATAGGCCTGGTCAGCTCAGGATCATCGTAATGCGGCGCCATAGTCATAAGACCACGCAAGCGGACATGCGGAAAATTATCTTTTTTCCGTAAAACAGGTTTAATTTCATCTATATCGAAACCGTGTTTACTCTTTTCCTGAGAAATATTAACCTGCAATAAAACGTCTATCGTAATATTGGCTTGTGCTGCTCTTTTTTCAATCTCTTTAAGCAAACGCAAAGAATCCACTGAGTGGATTAGGGCAACGCGATCCACGATCTGCCGCACTTTGTTTCTCTGCAAAGTTCCAATCATATGCCAATTATAATATTTTTCGTTTGCCTGATAAAAATCGATTTTGGCATTCATTTCCTGAACTCTGTTTTCGCCCAGATCTTTGTGACCCAAAGCCAGAATGGCATCAATATCAACAGTGTCATAATTTTTACTCACTGCTATCAGCTTGACTGCCTCCGGAGATCTGCCGGCTTTGATAGCGCTTTGCCGGATATCCTCCTGTAAAGCCTGGTAAGCCTTTTGAATCTCCTGTTTACGATTTTCATTTACATCAGCAATAGAAGCTGTCAAATCATCATCCCCTTTCTGAGACTATTATACTCCTATATATATTTAATATATCGCAATATCACAGCTTTCCATATTTTTAAAAAAATGAAAAACTATGCTAAAACAATTAACTTACTCCAGCAAGCTCCCCGGCTCACTAGTCCATGGATTCAAAACATAAAGCTCATGCTCTTGCGGAGCTTCTTTGTCACCCATACGACCTTCTATGATAGCATGAGTGTCATCATGAGCCAGAACAAAGACAATAACTTCAGTGCTGACTCCGTCTTTTATTTTGAGAAGTTTGCCAACACTGTCGGCATCCGAGTAATCATAAAGGCTTTGCAGCGGAATCTTTATCCCCGAATGGTTTTCTACAATCAAATCAGCCTGTCTGAGAACCGTCTGATCCAGCAAAACATCAAAAGCCGTATCGGTCTGTAAGACTATCAGCGTATCATTGTCGGTTTCTTGCCGTAGCATTTCAACGTCTTCCAATAACAGGGAACGCTCTTTTAAGCTGATACTGAAATTTTCTTCCTTAGCCATGAGATCGTAATCCGGCAATAAAGCACAGAGCTTATAATCCATACTGTTGATGCAGCGCACCAGGGGTTCGCCTCTGAACACCAAAGAATTCCGGCTTTTTATTTCTTCATACAGGTCAATATCAAGCAGCAGATCACGCATTTGCCGCGGCGATAACTCCAAAATCGACTCCTCCTCTACCGGCAGAGATGATTCGAAAATATTGTAGCTGATCCAACAGGGATTTACCGTGCGAAAAACGCCTTCCGCCGGGGCTGTTCCTATCAGTTGATTCAAGAGATCTGATTCCCGGTTTAAAAGACTATTCAGTTCAGAGTCGTTAAAGCTTTCCGGCTTAAGCAGTATCGAACGTTCCTGCAGGGCAAGATCAAAATTTTTCCGTGCCAGGGTCAGTGCCCGGATATCTTCTGCAAACACAGAGGCACGCAAATCAGTCATAGCTTCCTGAATAATTTTTTCACTCAGGGTAAGACGGCTGTTGGGCTGAATGTTGCTCTGACTCAAGGCTAAACTTCGTTCCAATATTTCAAGTTTGATATTATAATATTCGTCTACCAGTGAGGCTGCTGATTCCGGTACTACCAATGCGTATAGCTCACCTTTGCCCAGCCGCTCCCCCTCCAGGGCCAGAGGTAAAAAGATTCCGTCGTTTTCAGCCAGAATCAGGTTTTCGTCGCGTACAAGAAGAAAGTCGGTTGTCAGGGTCTCATCGATACTGCCGGAATTCAAAAATGCATAGCGTGTTTTTTCCCGGCTATTGGTAAATAAAGAAATTATCGCCCATATAGCTACAGCCAAAATTACTATAAGAATCAGCCCCACAATGATAAAGCGGCTGATACTTCCTTTTATATTGCTTTTTTCATTTTTTCCGGCCATGGTTTTCCCTTTTAAAAAGCTTACCTGTCAATTATAAACTCTGTACGCGTTCCAGCGCCAGCATGGCACCCAGGCGGGCATTATGAAAATTGAGTCCGCCTTGCAAAAAAGCAGTAAAAGGCGGACGTAATGGTCCGTCTGCAGACAGTTCAATCGACGAGCCCTGAATAAAAGAGCCCGAGGCCATAATGATATCGCAGTCATAGCCCGGCATTTCTGACGGAATGGGACTGAAATGGGCGTCAATCGGAGCAGCAGCTTGTATCGCTTCACAAAAAGCCGTCAGCTGGTCAGCGTTTCCCATTTGAATAGTCTGAACCAGGTCGCCGCGGATTTCTTCCGGTAAAGGAGCAACAGAAAACCCTGCTTTCTGAAAAAGAAGTGCTGCAAAGACAGCTCCGGCAGTGGCTGCAGCTACAACTTGCGGCGCAAAATATATACCTGCGAGAATTTCCCGGTTAAAACCCAGCGAAGGCCCGATTTCTGCTCCGACGCCCACTGCTGTCATTGCCTCAGCTATTTCTTGCAGTAAATCCTCACGGCCGCAAACATAACCTCCGGAGGGAGCAATACCCGCACCCGGATTTTTAATTAATGAACCTGCAATCAAGTCAGCACCGTAAGCTGTGGGTTCAAGATTTTCCACAAACTCACCATAGCAATTGTCAACCATTATGATACAACCTGGAGCCAGACGGTCGACCAGAGTTTTTAAATCGGCAATTTCCTCAGACAAAAGAGCCCGGCGGCTCGAGTAACCCCGTGATTTTTGCACATAAAGCATGCGCGTTTCCGGCAGCAGAGCCGCCTCAATCTGCTCTAAGTCGAGCTGACCCTGCTTTGTGAGTTCGACAGCACGAACGGACACCCCGTTGGCAGCCAAAGTTTGCCTGGAGTCTGAATATTGGAAAATTTCGTCTTTTTCACCGGCAGAATGCAGAAGCCGGATTTTGCCAAAGCTAGGTAAAATAGTGTCATAAGGCAGGCCTGAGACGATTAAAACATCATCATCTCTGTGTAATAAAGCCCGCAGACAGGTCGCCAGTACATGAGTACCCGATGAAAACTGGATACGCACCAAAGCAGATTCCGCCTGCATAGTTTCAGCGTAAATCTCTTCGATTTGTTCGCGACCGAGATCGTCATAGCCATAGCCACTTTTATAGTTAAAGCTACTTTCCGAGATACGGGCATTGTGAAAAGCCTGTAAAACCCCCAGCTGTCGGGCTTCAGCGATGGAATCGATTGACCGGTTGAAATTTATCATTTGTTCTGAGGCTGAGAGCGCCAGCTCATAAACAGAACGTGATATGCCAAATTGAGAGAATAATTGGTATGGATTCATTTTTTTCCTTAATGAGTTATATAAATTCAGGACCGGCTGATGCAAGTTCAACCAGCCTTAAACAGTATACAGTTCATTATGATTGGCTGCAGACTATATCGGCTGGCATCTGCCGCTGTTTTGCAACTGCTGACACCAGCCAAAGATATTTCGGCACAGTTTGACAGCCAGAGCTTGCGTTAACAGCTTGTCAGAACATATATTATATTCAAGATCTAAAAAGGGTCAAATGAAAAAAGGATTGCGAGAATGGGAGTCGAGCCGGCTGAAAAAAAGAATAGCGTATACCTGGAAAAAAGATTGGCCAACGCTTTTATCTATATCAGGCGACGGGCTTTTGGCTACAACACTAAAAACACCTGCTCTGCCGTGTCGCTTGCTTTAGCATTAAATTATCTGGCCCTGCAAAAGCGAAATGGTTATGTCCCTATAGCCTGGCAGGCGGAATTGCTTGACCGGGGTTTGCCCGGCAATGCACAGTCTCAGAGAAACAAGTATCCGCAGGCAGGAAAACTAAGCCGGTATCTGATCGGAAAATGCGGTTTAAGAGGTGCCAGCTTTGCTTTCATGATAACGCGTGCTTTAAAAAAATATTCACAACAATTTCTTCCTGCTGATAATCAGCTTGAACTCCGCTGGACTTTTGCACCGCGGACAGCAACTATCAAGAAAAATATCGATGCGAATATCCCAGTGCTAATCACAACTACCCTGGCCAAAGAATTTAGCTGGCATACCATGCTCGTTTATGGTTACCGGGAAATCTATGGTAAAACTGAACTTCTGGTTCATTCAGGCTGGTACCAAAATTCCTGCAACGACTTTTATTCTTTTCAAAACAAAGTTAAATATTTTCAAAAAGAAATCTGGCTCGATAAACGGCTGGCGTGTTTTGGTTATTATTTTTCCTTGATCTAAGATTTTGCTTGTATTGAGCACAAAAAAGCGGTTCCTGCATTAAGGCAAGAACCGCTGCTTTTGGTGCGGCCGACGAGAGTCGAACTCGTACGATGTTAATCACACGCCCCTCAAGCGTGCACGTCTGCCTATTCCGCCACGGCCGCAAATAAAAATACCGCTGGAACCAGCTCAGATATTATGACAAAGAGAGGCGCTAAAGTCAAATTTCAAGCTTTCCGGATCCGGTAAAAACCGGTCCGGGATATTAGAGCACTATACAGGATAGGACTGGTCATTAAAGTAAGTTTTTGAGAAAGCTCAGATTTCTTCAATGCGGATATCTGCACAACGCAAAATCAGTTCTGCTGTTCGTTCGCCGTCACAGAGAATGTGAACTTCATAGCCACTCTCAATTTTATAAAGTTCCTCAAAGGCCCAATATAAATTAACTATGTTTTCGTCCAGTATTGTTTTTACATCAAGAAAAGTGATTCTATTGTCAGAAGTAAAGCCTTTTTCAGTGTCCAGAGTAAGAACCAGATCTTTTCCCTGCGACAGCCAGCCGCTGATCATGCAACCACGAAAATCGAAACGCTGCTTTAACGACTCGGGAATATCCTGAAGACGCATAGCTTCTTCATATTCGTCCAAAATCTGCATAGCTTCCCTGTTGTTTTTGACAGAAAACTTTTGAACCTGTGAGTAGATTTCTTCTGTGCAAAAGCCGAGCGCAAATACACGTGGATCAGCAATTTGATTATAGATTTCTGCCGGCAGATTCTTCTTCATGGCGTCAAGATTATCCTGATATATCTCAGCAAAAAGTTCTTTGGTTTTAGTTTCGGAAAAGGGCTTACGATTGTCGAAAGCTTCAATAATTTGATCAATGAATTCTTTTTCTTCAAGAAAATCCAGCAGATCCGACTTCTCCTCGAAATTATCTTCATCAAAAAGCTTTCGCGGATCGTAGTTGTAATCCTCTTTTTCGTTCTCAATAAATCGTTGCTCTTCATCCTGATACAAAGATTCAAACAAGTCGTCATCCTTGTAAGCGGCTTCAGCGATAACCTCAAGATCAAAATGAAGATCAATCAGATTCAATTTTTTATACCACTCTTTGGTCAAATATTTCATAAACACCCATAATCAATTTTCATCCAGTATAACTGCCGCACCTGCAAAATGTCATCCAAAACCCTGATTTGTCACATACGCTAAATTTTTGCATAGTTTGGTGCCTGCATAGTTTGGTGCCAGGCACGATTCTATGCACGGAGAAAACCATAATGCTAAAAACCCTGGTACAAGGGAGTATCAGGGTTTTCGTTTTTGATAATGCGAATACAGAATTAGCTGTCTGCATAGTTTGGTGCCAGGCACCAAACTATGCAAGACATCATTCCATGCACTAGGCTAGTTTTTGGATCTGCTTTTCTAAAAATTCGTAATCGGCGCCTTGCCTTAAGAGTGGTCCGCGCTGCAAAACTTCATTTTGAGCCTTGTAGTCCGGCTTGGCAACATTGTAGAGAATGCCCGTAGGGATTCCCGCACCGTCAGCACTCTCGAAAGTTAGGGCAGCTTTTAATGCTTGATCAAAATTGGTTGGATCATGATCATCTCCCAAAGGACGAACGTGTTCTTTGTACCAGGCATTTGTATTTACTTTGTTAAAGGTAACGCAAGGCTGGAAAATATCGACCAGGGCATAGCCTGGATATTCAATCGCTGCTTTCATCAATTCTTTTAGTTGCTTTTGGTCACCGGAAAATCCTCTGGCGACAAAACCTGCTCCCATTATTAATGCCGTGGCTACAGGATTCATAGGTTCATTGGTAGATCCGTGAGGCTGTGCACCCGTCACGTAACCATGTAATGACGTAGGCGATGACTGCCCCAAAGTGAGTCCGTAAACCTGATTATCGTGCGCAAAGTGCGTGATGTTGACATTACGGCGGATAGCGGCAAGAAAATGGTTGCCTCCTTCTCCATAACCATCGCCATCACCGGTGTTGACGATTACCGTCAGATCATCGTTGGCCAGCTTGGCTCCGGCCGCTGACGGCAATACACGTCCGTGCAAACCACAGAAGCGATTGCCTGAAATGTACTGCGGCGTCTTGGCTGCCTGGCCAATTCCACCTGCAAAAACGATTTTATGAGGATCAAGTTGCAACTCTTCCACGGCCCCTTTAAGGCTGTTCAAAATTCCAAAATTACCACAACCGGGACACCAGGCTGTTTTATAAGTTTTTACCGTATATTCTTGATTATTGTTTTCTTGTGACATTAATAACACCTATCCTTTCACGATTTCCTGAATCTGGCTTACGATTTCGTCCGGTGAAAGTGCCCGGCCATCATATTTCAATATAGAATCGGTCATGGCAATGCCGGTCTGACGGCGGATCAAATTGCCCAACTGACCACTGATATTTTGTTCCACATTGATAATGTGTTTAGCATTCTTAGCTTCAGCTTCAATTTTTTCTGTTGGGAAAGGCCATAAATCGCCATAAACCAAGGCAGAAGCGTCAATTCCCTGCTTTTTCAGATCGGCTACAGCTTCCGTCAAAGGACCATAAAGTGATCCCCAGGCCACTATGACAACATCACTGCCTGCAGTGCCGATTTGCTCTGCATCTGCAATGTCTTCTGCAAGCAATTTGTAATGCTTGCGCATGCGCTTATCCATTTGGGCCGTGCGAACATCCGCTGCCTCATTTATAAATCCATATTCATCATGTGCATCAGTGTCGACTGAAACAAAAGCTCTGGGATTACCCGGCAAAAGGCGTGGGCTGATACCGTCCTCTGTTATGCGATAACGTTTATACTCGCTGTCTGCAAGTTCAGATTCTTTGATTTCACCGAAAGATTGATCTTTTCGCTCTGCTATATTGCGGTAGTCCAAAGCTTCTTCATCGGTAGCAGCTACAGTCACTTTTTCGACTTTTGACAAATCAAAAGCTTCTATTGTTGCTGCCCCGTCGGAAAGATATTGATCGGTCAAAACCACGACAGGAATCTGATATTTTTGCGCTATATGATGTGCGCGATTAGTTTGGTAAAAAGCATCTCTTTGGTTTTTGACAGCCAGGACCATTTTGGGATATTCACCGTTGCCGGCAAAAATAGCTAAATCAAGATCGCCCTGCTCAGTGCGCGTAGGCAGTCCCGTTACCGGTCCGGGGCGCATTGCTATAACTGTTACCGTAGGAATTTCCATCATGCCGGCACTTGACATGGCTTCAACCATGAGCTGGTAACCGCCACCTGATGTTCCTACCATGGAAACAGCTCCGGCGTAAGAGGCCCCAACCACTGCGTTCATAGCGGCAAGCTCGTCCTCCGCCTGTTCAACCACGATATTGGCATCGTTTTGCATACCGGCCAGATATTCCAGTATTCCCGTTGATGGCGACATGGGGTAAGCGGTATAAAACTGAAGCCCGGCTGACAAGGCGCCAAGTGCTATGGCTCTGTTGGCATTGATGATTATCCAGTCTGAATAATCTTTACGTTCCGATTCAGGAATCAGTTCACCGTTTCCGTGGGCCCGCGAATTAGCCTTTTTACGTGCAGCTTCTCCCTGTTCCAGAGTCACAGCTTCGAAACCGGCTTTGGCCGCTTTCATGTTGATATCAACATGCTCGGCTCTTAAAGTTTTTTCAAAAATTTCGCGTAAAGCCTCTTCCGGCAGATCCAGGAGACGAATCAGAGCTCCCACTGCCACTGATGAAGCCACTCGCGGATTCCCCAAATCTTTTGCTGTTTCTGTCATAGCAAGCATGATGGCACGGGAATCATCTGCTTCAAATTTTTCATCAGCAATGATAAGACCCGATTCATTCAATTTTTCCTTATGAAAATCAATTGTGTCCTGATTCATAGCCATAATAAGATCGACTTTGTTATCATGCGCTACAACGGGCTCACGGCCAAAGCGCAAAAGGCTGAAGTTGTGGCCGCCGCGAACTCGGGACATCAGGTCACGGGTAACAAAGACATTAAAACCGTTGGCTTTTAACATCATTTCGATAACTGCGCCGGTAGTTTCGATACCTTGTCCCGCAGCGCCGCCTAAGAGAATATTAAACATATATTTGCCTCCTTTTTTGCGGATATGTCTCTAATCTACATGTTGTTGTCAATGTTAACATGCATCAAAAGTTTCTTTAGGTCAGAATGTGACGGTTTAACTAGTTTAGTGTCTGCATAGAATCGTGCCTGGCACGATTCTATGCACCATTCTATGTGGTCAGATTCTTTATAATTACTATTGCTTTGAGCTAATTTGAGCTAAACTGATCTTTATATGCAAGATAAAAGTAAATTTCAAGATAAAAAAGTTGTTTTTATTACCGCTTTGATCACGATGTTCTTGTGGGGCAGCGCTGTTCCTGTGACTAAACTGTCTTTTGCGGCACTCAATATGGCGCAGGGAGAAATTTTCACCCGCATTCACTTTGCCGGCATCCGTTTTTTCATCGCTTCACTTTTAGTTTTTGGTTATTTACAGATTAAAGCCAGAAACAACCCGGATTTAAGCTTGAAAAGCCTCAATAAAAAAGATTGGCGTTTTTTATTGATTATCGGCGTCCTGCGTATTACGTTCTGCTATTTCTTTTATTATATTGCTCTGGCCAATATCAGCGGAGTTAAAGGAGCCGTGCTGGTATCATCTTCAACTTTCGTTACGGTAATGATTACTCCGTTCGTGGTCAGAGAAGACAAATTTAACCGCGGCAAACTGTTCGCATTGATCCTGGGATTTTCCGGCATAATCGTGGCTAATATCGATAAAGGATTTGATTTGAATTTCACCTGGCTGGGCGAAGGTTTTATGCTGATATCGGGAATTTTTACCGCTTTGGTGGAAACATTGATCAAGCCAAAAGGCAAGGGAATTGCAGCTCCGATCATCAGTTGGGGCCAACTTTTCTTTGGCTCAATTCCTCTGCTCACAATTGGTTATTTAGGACTTGAACGAAAATTGGAGTGGAATATCTTGGCCGTCGCACTGCTGATCTACTCGGCTTTCATCTCAGCCGTCGCCTTTATTCTCTGGTACGAGTTACTCAAGGTCAACGACGCCGGCGAGCTGGCCATCTATCGACTCTTTATACCAATATTCGGTTCGATTCTATCGGCCCTGCTTATCCCGGGAGAAAACTTTACCCTGTACATCATCTTTGGCTTAATCCTGGTCGTTTTAGGCATAGTTGTACTGAACACTGTGGGCAGAAAAAGCAAACCGGCCAAGTTTACAGAACTGTAAAATTTCACATCCGAACGCTTATAGGGATTTATTCGTTTGATTCGTTTTTGCCATCGCTAAAAATCATATCAGTGTAATCGTCATTTTCACGCATTACTTTGGAGGCATAAGGACATTCTGGCAATATCTTCATGTCTTTTTCACGAGCCCACTCAATCACGGCAGCCAAAACCTTTTTCGCCTGGCCCTGACCACGATATTCCTTTTTGCTTCTGGTTTCTTTGATCACAATCACATCATCGCGGAAAAAAGTATAAGTAACTTTCGTCTGATAGTCTTCCTTGTTTTTACCAATGTAAAAAATACCGCTCTCATGTTTAACTTCCATCGTTACACCTCTCAATAAATCTGCCGCTGAAAATTCCAAACAACTTGCATTAATTTTATTAACGCGAGAATAACACATTTATAACGCAAAAGCTGTTTCATACTATGTATACTGGTTTTTATGATGACCTTGGAACAGACAGAAAAAGCACTGCATCAAATCGTGGATTCCCTGCCGCCGGAAGTTTTCGTAGATCTGAACGGCGGAGTCCTTTTGCGGGAAGAAGCAAAGCTGTCCGAAAACGGGCTGGCTGATGACCTCTATGTTTTGGGTGAATACCACCATAAACATATTTACGGCCGCTATATTGTGATTTATTACGGCTCAATGCGGCGCGTTTACCGCTATCTCTCAGACGAGCGTTTTACAGAAGAACTTGAACGCGTTTTAAAGCACGAATTAACACATCACTTAGAAAACCGTGCCAAAGAACATGATCTTGAAATCGAGGATGAACGCTCGCTTTTACATTATTATGCACGTCACCCTCTGCGTAACAAAGATCTTTAAAGTTTCGGATTTTTCAAAACAACTACACTGTCATGATAGTCGCCAAGCGTGAACCAGGGTGCAACATGATGGACCACAGATTCAAAATGTTTAAGAAAAGGCTGAACCGTGGAAATGACGTCAAACCCGGCAGTGCCATCACGGTAATGCATCGGCACCACGATATCGGGGTTAGTTTGCCTGACAATTTGTGCGGCTGTGTCGGCGTCAATGGTGTAGTGACCGCCCACCGGGATCAGGAGCAAGTCAAGATTCTGCAGCGGGGATAACTGATCTTCTGATAAGGCATGTCCCAGATCGCCACAGTGAGCAATCCGTTTACCGGCTAAATTCAAAACATGAATCTTATTTTTGCCCCGTAGCTTTCCTTGTTCCGGATCATGAAAAGTATCAATAATCTCTACTTGCACATCAACTTTGCGCTTGGACAGTTCAACCCGCGAGCGGGCATTGTGATCATCGTGTTCATGTGAAGCCAGAACCAGATCCGCCTGCAATTTCAAAGGGCCATAGCCGGGAACTTCCTGATAAGGGTCCAGAATAATCACAGCTTTTTCAGAATTAATCTCAAAACAAGAATGACCGTGCCAGATAATGCGAACTTCTTCAGACATAAACAAACTCCTTTCGAATAAAAACTAAAACCTAAATTGACTTTTTTTCTTACTCATAGCCTGTTTCTCATTATAGCTGAGATCGAAACGCACTCGGTGACATAAAGTTATAGTTATGATTCTAAAATATAGTTTTCTTGGCGAAAATTATATTTAATGAAATAGGATTCTTCACGCGGCAACCAATCTTCCAGATATTGGTCAAGTTTTTCCGGATTTCTCGCCTGAAGCCGTCTGATTTGCTCTGAGCGCCCGACATAAAGAAATAGCTGCAGATCGTAAAATTTTCGCAAGTCCGGATGAAGGCTGTAGACTCCTTCGATTATTACTATCCGCTTTTTTTCGACTAATTGAGGCGGGGAAAAGCCTTGAGTCACACAGTCGAATTTTCTAAAAATTACCGGCTGACCGGTTTGCAGCGGTTCCAGCACCTCTGCCAGCAGTCTTTCTTTGTCAAAAAACTCACCAACTGCGGCCAGCCTTTCCTCGGTTCGCTGCTCAGCCGGGAGAAAGAAATCATCTATGTGAAAAAGCTGAGCATTATACCTGGCTGCTAATCTTTCGGCCAATGTAGTTTTTCCCGCTGCAGAACTGCCATCTATCGCCAGGATAATCAATTCCTGATCTGTCTGCTTTAGCCTTTCAATCTCAGTTTCAAGCTCGCGGTACCATTTTTGCTTTCTCATAAAACTCCGGAATATTTATTCAAAAGCTGCCGCAGCCGCTTCCATATGATGAATAATCTCTAAATGTTGCGGGCAGATATTTTCACAGTCACCGCAGGCAATACATTCCGAGGCACGCCCACGCCCGTTTACCAGCTGTTTATATTGCTCTGACAGTGAATCATCTTTTGTCTTATTATATTCATTCAGCAAAGCAATAATTTCGGAAATCGGAATTTCCGTCGGGCAGCCTTCCAGGCAATAATCACAAGCAGTGCAGGGAATTTTTTCAACTTCCAGAAGAATTTTCCGTACCTCTTCAAGTGCTATATATTCATTGCTGGTTAAAGGCCTGAAATCTTTCATATAACTGATATTATCCTCGACCTGCTCTAAAGTACTCATGCCGCTAAGAACATGTTCCACGCGAGGAAAAGAAGCGGCAAAGCGGATCGCGTAACTGGCATAGGAGCCCCCGGCAGTAAAATCGTCAAGTATCGCACGGGCCTCCGGCGGCAGACTGGCCAGATTCCCTCCTTGCACCGGCTCCATAACCAAAACGGTTTTATCATGCTTTTCGCAGACTTTGTAACATTCATAGGACTGAACTTCCGGATCATAGAAATCTAGATAGTTAAACTGCAACTGCACAACTTCCATATAAGGATGATCTGCCAAAATCTGATCCAAGAAATCTGCCGTATCGTGGAAACTGAAGCCAATGCGCTTAACCTTGCCTTCAGCCTTTAATTTTCTTAGAAATTCGAAAGAATTCGCGGCAAGATATTTTTCATAATTTTTTCGGGTCAAAGAGTGAATCAAATATGTATCGAAATAATCTACTCCTGTTTTCTCCAGCTGTTTTGCAAAAAACTGAGGCAGATCTTCTTCTTTCTCAAAATAAGAAAATGTCAATTTATCGGTCAGCAGAAATTGTTTGCGGTCATAGCGCTTGACCAAACATTCTCTGATCGCAATTTCACTTTGTTGGTCGTGGTAATTATAGGCAGTATCAAAGTAAGAAAACCCTTCATCTATAAATCGATCTACCATTTCTTTAGTTTCTGCGTAATCTATCTTGCCTTGTTCGTTTTCCGGAAGTCTCATAAAGCCAAAAGCGAGTTTTTTCATCAATATTCCTTTCTCTGCTTTTGAATCCGAATTAATTTCATTCAGACTTTTCCAAAGTTGCATTGTATTGTCTCACCAGCAGCTTCATCACGGTAACATCACTGTTGATCGGCTCGTAGACACCATTTTTATAGACCGAGCTTTCGTCTCCCTTACCCAGGGCCATGACCACACTTTTTTCACCGGTCTCACGATAAAGATCAATCGCCTTGGCAAAAGCGTCACGGATGCAATTTTCACGCAGCGGGTCAGCCGTCCAGGGAACTCCGTACCGCTCCAGGTGCGGAATCATATCGGCATTGATTGAATCAAAAGGTTCATAACCGACATCATCAGAGGTCAGGTAAACAACATCAGCATTTTCCCCGGCACTAACACCCAATTCCAGCCGGCGATTTACGGCCTTGTCACCTGTTGATCCGAAAATAGCAATATATTTGTGGTCGGGATAGTCCTCGTGAAGCCATTCAAAAAGTGCGTCAAAACTCAATTTGTTGTGAGCGTAATCTACCAGTCCCAGCACTGCATCATCTTCAGTAGGAAACAGCATCATGCGACCGGGCACAGAAACCTTGCTCAAAGCCTCGCGGATAGAAACTTCATCAACACCTGCAGACAAAGATATCGTAATCGCCACCAAAGCATTTTCGGTGTTAAAAAGGCCATGCAAACTGACAAATAAATCTTTAATATCCTGTTCCGGATATTTTTTACTTCGGACGTCAAAAATAAGTCCGTCTGCTGTAGTGCGGATATTTTCAGCACGATAGTCGGCTTTAACTCCTTTTGCTGTACTCAGAGTAATCACTTCTACCTGCTTTTCAGCCGCTTTTTGCAGCATCAAATCGCTGTACTCGACATCGAGATTAACCAGCAGTTTTTCACTGTGATCGATCATGGCCAGCTTGGCTGCCTTATAATCCTCAAAATCTTTGTGTTCAATATCAGAAATATGATCCTCGGCGATATTTACAATCACACCGTAAGAAAATTTAATGTCATCCAGTCGCCTGTATTTGAAGCCCTGAGACGAGCTTTCTAAAACAACGTGCTCGATTCCTGCTGTGACACAATTACGCAGTATTGTAAAAAGCTCTATCGGCTCAGGTGTTGTCAGCACCGATTCCTCGCTGCTGAATCCATCAAACTCCACAATCGATGAAATAATACCTGCCGGCGCCAATCCCCGGTTTTTTAACCAGGCATCAAAAATATCCCTGAGGCAGCTGACTGTGGTTGATTTACCTTTAGTGCCGGTGACACCCATAATAGAAAGTTCACGTTGCGGCCATTCAAAATACCTTTGTGCGCAAACAGTCAAAGCTCGGCGGATATTGCTGACGATAATGCCGGGAATTTCGACATTAAGATCTTTTTCAGCTAAATATGCTGTTGCTCCCAAATCTATTGCGTCCAGCAAGTACTGACGCTTAAAATTTTTCCCTTTACATAGGAAAAAAGTATTCTCTACAACTTTACGTGAGTCATAAGTCAGATGGACCACTTGCAGCGAATTTGAATCATCGGTCCAGTTTACGATTTCCGACACAATATTTTCAGTTCTTAAATCAGCTAAATAATCTCCCAGGATAAATTCCTGTCTGGGATACTCCTGTAATTGCATATACACCTCAATATATCGGCAGATATTGACTCCGCAGCCGGAGTCGCCGTTAATGCCACCTGAAATGACACTATCTGTTAATTATATCATGACAAAAATGGTAACTATAAATAGTTCATTTATCTAAACGATGCTTTTCATACCAGGTATCAAAATTTTCCATATCCTTTAAAGTTGGCAAAGAAGGCTGTGCTCCGGCTCTGCTTACCGAAATGGCCGCTGCTTTCATAGCGTAGTGGATAGCGTCGTGCATAGAATCGCCACGGTCCAGTGCTGCAACCAATGCACCATTAAAACAATCACCTGCTGCTGTGGAATCAATCATTTTAACCCGATAGCTGGGATAAAAAACCTCTCCTGCTTCACTTATACAGTAACAGCCTTGGGACCCTAAAGTAACAATCAAGGTTTTGATGCCACTTTTCATCAGTATGGCCGCCGCTGCTTTGACCTGATCCGGCGTGCCGGTACTGTGGCCACTTAGCAGCTGCAGCTCAGTTTCGTTAGGTGTCAGGATATCTACATTAGCCAAAAGTTCTGCCGGCAGGGCCTGTGCCGGAGCCGGATTAAGAACTGACGTGCAGCCGTGTTTTTTAGCTAAAATCATCGCTTCTGCGACAACATCGAGCGGGCATTCCAATTGCGCCAAGACAATCGCAGATCGGGCAATTTTACTCTCCTGCTGGCGCACATCATGAACCTGAACATCGTGATTGGCACCGGATATCACCGTAATGGCATTGTCGCCGTTGGCATCGACTACAATCAGGGCAATACCACTGGACTCAGAACTGCGTTTAATACCGGATATATCAACTCCGTCCTTTTCCAGAACTTCCAAAAGACGATCGCCCATGTCATCACTGCCGACAGCACCTATCATACTGACTTCTCCGCCTAGGCGGGCAGCAGCTACAGTCTGGTTTGCACCTTTGCCTCCTTCTACATATCGCAGATCTCGGGCCAGTACAGTTTCACCAACACGCGGGATACGTTCTGTTTGCACCACCATATCCATATTCAAACTACCAACAACAGTAATCACAGCAGCCTCCTCGCCCTTTTATAAGATTTAAATACATTATATCAAATAAGAACTTACCAATATTTTCATGCATAAATTGTTTACTGGAAAAAAATTTAACTTATCTCTGTAAGCCTTATACTGTTAATAGGCCGATTACGCTTGAAAGGAGTAATTTTTAATGATTCTTGCGATAGATATGGGCGGTACACACATTGACGGTGTCCTGCTGCAACAAGGTAGCCTGGTGAAATCTGTCAAGCATGAAGTGCGAAAAGATAATCTTTTTGACTCAATCTGGCAGTGCTTGCAAGATTTGCTTCAGGATCAGGAAAAAAACGAAATCACCCGCATCCACCTCAGTACTACTGTCTGCACCAACGCCATTGTCGAAGGTAATGTTTCGAATGTTGGTGTCATTGTTCAAAGCGGTCCGGGCGTAAACTGGGATTTTGAACGCCTCGGTGATAATCTCCATTATCTACCCGGCAGCACTGATCATCGTGGTATCGTGGTAGATGATTTCGATCAGAAAGATTTACAGAAAATCCGTAAAAGTTTTCAGGGCAACAACATAGAGAGCCTGGCTGTTATCAGCAAATTTTCGCCCCGCAATCCGGATACAGAAAAAAATATCGGAGATTTTTTCTCTGATGATTATAGTGAAATTACTTTGGGTCACATTCTTTCCGGCAAGCTCAATTTCCCACGTCGTGTGCAGACCGCCTATCTCAACGCTGCCGTCGCAGAAACTTTTCGCGACTTTGCCGGCAATATGCTGTCAGCACTGGAGCGCGAAGCGATCACAGCTCCTGTTTATATCTTAAAGGCTGACGGTGGCACCGTCGATCTGGACTCCGCTTTGAAACGGCCGGTTGAGACCATCCTTTCCGGACCTGCAGCCAGTTTTGTCGGCATCAGCGCTCTTTTCCCCGGGGAAAAAGATGACGCCGTGCTGCTGGACATCGGCGGCACCACTACCGACATCTTTTTCCTGGCAGAAGGTATTCCTCTTTTCGAACCTAGGGGCATCGAAATTGATGGCCGCAAGACTCTGGTTCGTGCCGTCTACAGCATTTCTCTCGGTCTGGGCGGTGACAGCTATGTTCGCCTCGACCAAGGGCAAATAAGGATCGGTCCCGAGCGACGGGGCTCCGCCGTTGCTTTTGGCGGCGATGATCTTACTCCCACTGACGCTCTGGTCCACCTAGGTTTAATGGAGGGAAAATATCCGCAGAAAGCTGAACAGGTATTATCCGCCTTTGCCGCTGAGCTCAGCTTGGACACTGACACCTGTGCCCGGAATATTGTTACTCAATTCTGCGCCAGCATAGGTCAAGCCATAGATGAAATAATGGAGCGCATAAACAGCAGTCCGGTCTACACAATCAAGGAATTGCTGCATGGGCAACACATCACACCTCAATCCATCAAAGTGATCGGTGGACCGGCCAGAGCCCTGGCCGGGGCTTTGCACCAGGCCACCGGCCTCGAAATCAGCTTCCCGGATAATTATGAGATCGCCAACGCGCTCGGCGCCGCTCTGGCTAAACCGACGACTGAAATTTCACTCTATGCCAACACGGAAAGGCGCATCCTTTCTATTCCCGAACTGGACATCTACGAGAGTATCGACAAGTCTTTCAATCAGGCGGAGGCGGAAAAAATCGCTCTGAATGCTGTGAAGAAAGCCGGCGCAGCAATGGGCCTGCCTTCTGATCAGCTTGAGGCCGAGATCACGGAATCGAGTTGTTTCAATATGGTGCGTGGCTTTATGGGGCGGGAGCGCAATATACGGGTGCGTGCTCAAATCAAACCCGGCTTACTCTACGATTATCAGCCAACAAGCAAAGGAGACAAACATGAAAGCTAAGAATTCTTTAGGTCTGATCTTCTTTCCGGCCTTTGACTGGGCCATTTCACCCACACATCCGGAACGCGAAGAAAGACTGCTTTATACACAGGATCAAATTTTCGAAGAAGGCGTAGGGGATATTGAAGGCATTCATTTCTTCAATCCCTCATTGGCCCGGCCAGCTGATGTACAGCGTGTCCATTTCGCTTATCCCGATGTCGAATCTATTGTGACCGAATCACACTTTATCGCCGCCGGCGGCATGATGCGCGCGCTGGATGCGGTGATGTCGAAGGAAACGGATAAAGCCTTTGCCATGGTCAGACCGCCGGGACACCATGCCCAGCGTGTCACTTACGGAGATCGGGGTTTTTGCATCATCAACATTGAAGCTGTAGGTCTGGAATATATCAGGCAAAAACATCCGGAACTACGCATAGCTATTGTGGACACCGACTGCCATCACGGCGACGGCACACAGGATATTTACTGGAACGATCCCGACACACTCTTTATTTCCTTTCATCAGGATGGTCGCACACTTTACCCCGGCACCGGTGAAATAAACGAGCTGGGAGGACCGGGTGCCTATGGCTACAACCTTAATATCCCTTTGCCTCCCAATACCGGTGATGACGGTTTCCTCCACGTAATAGACAATGTAGTGCTGCCGGTTTTGGATGACTACAAACCGGATTTGATTATTAACTCAGCCGGACAGGACAACCATTACACGGACCCTTTGACTAATATGAATTTTTCGGCCCAGGGTTACGCCCTTCTCAATGAAAAGCTCAATCCGGATGTCGCAGTGCTGGAAGGCGGCTATTCAATCGAAGGCGCCCTGCCTTACGTTAATCTTGGCATCGTTCTGGCCATGGCCGGTCTGGATTATTCAGGCGTGCGGGAGCCGGACTATCATGAGGCCAGATGGCGGCAGAGCCTCCGGGTCACCCGCAAGGTGGAAGAGATCTCGCAGCAGGTTTTGAAAAATTGGCAAAACAAGGAAAAATTAGCCGAAAAAGAATTCCGGGGTCTGAGAAAAGTTACTCTTCCGCGCCAGGTTTATTATGATACGGCAGGCATCATGGAAACACAGCAGCAGGAATTCAAAGTCTGCGACGACTGCCCGGGGGTAAATACTATTCATTCTGTCAATGATCGCGGTGACAGTTTGATCGGAGTGCAAATTCCGCGCAATACCTGCCCGGCTTGTCACTCTGAGGGCTATCGTCTTTTCGAGATTGCAAGCAAAGCTCAAGTTAAACGCAGATTTTTACAAGATAAAAGCAGCGATCAATATTTTGCGAGTACGGATTAAATCTTTTTAACAATTAGAAAATAGTTTCGGTTCAAAAACACTCTCCGCTGACAATCAGATGCGGTGAGTGTTTTTGCTTATTAATAATGAAAAAGAGAAGTATATAGCATGCCTTGTTGTGTAAACTCACTTTTGAATAAAGCAAGGCGGGAAAAAGCATAGCTTTGTTTCTGCAAGGGAAGCTTTGCCTCAAGTTGCCGGCGGGAAACCGCCAGCCTGGTTCGGCGGGCCAAAGTGACATGTGCCTTCCAGCCTCTTTTATCTATATGGAAACCCAACTCACACAATAGTTGCCCCAGATTTTCTTGCAGCTGAAAAACTTCTGGGGTCACTGCCAGATCCGCATAGATCAGATCGCCGTCCCTGCGTTTAAAATACCCATAACCGGCCACACGTGAACGCAATTTTTCCCGAGAAGGAAACTCAAACTTCCGCAGAGCTGCCAATAGCTGTTGCGCATCCGCCGCCTCCGTTTCTCCTAAAAAATGCAGGGTCAGATGCAAATTCTCCGCTTTGGTCAGAGATATTTTTTCGCTGTTTTGCCGCAGCAACTGTTGCGCCTGTTCTAGTTTTTGCTGTTGCTCCGGAGCTAAAGTAGCGGCAATAAATAAACGCATATGTTAATCCTGCCATTCAGCCAGACGCCGGTCCCCTTCCAGAGACTGCAGGTCTGTTATATCCTGGCTTACTTCTAACACTCCCCGATAATTCCCATCGGCATCCCGTAAGGCAAAATACTCAATCAGCAGTTTCTTGTTCCTGATATTGATCCAAAAACGCGCGTGGCTTTTACGTCCCGCTCTGAAAGCATCGATAATCTCGACCACCTTGTCCAAAGAATTGGGCGGATGGCAATTTTTGACCTCGCGACCAACTATTGCCGGACTGCGCGGGAAGATTCTTTGCGGAGGATTATTAAAATATAAAACTCGGTTATTTTCATCCACTACAGTAAAATCAACCGGCAAATTGTTCAGCACCAGGTTAAGTTGTTCCATGCTCAAACTACCGGTTCCGCAACTGAATTTTCCCAACGTGGCGTCCGTTTCCAACTGAGAAAAATCGATTTCTTCCACTTCTTCGCGAACATCAAAGGCTGTCGGATAAGCACGGGACTGCAGGTACATAGCCTTCCAGTCGTCCTCTGACAGTAACTTATCGGCAGCTGTATAAAGCAGACGCTCTTCCTTGAACGGCAGGCTGGCGTATAAACCAAAAAGTTGGCCCGCCATTTTATGCAGCTGCTCTGTTTTCAGACTGGCATTGCCGAAAGTCTCCAAAGCCTGCTCTAAAACTTCTTCCGCCTGGTCGTGCCAGGCCCACAGCAGGGACAATCCCGACAAAGCTGCATGCTTTTGTTCCAGGGTGGGAAAGAAAATATTTTGCAAGCGTAGAAAATGGGCTTTAAACTGGCGCAGTTTCCGCATTATTTCTACAATCTCCTGATCACGTTCAGCAGATCTCTCCTGACGAAACAATGGGCGCAGATCTGACAGAAGCTCCATCATGTTCTGGTTTTCCGCCCGTAATTCCTGCAGAAAAGGATCTTCCGGCCTGACCTCCGCAAAGTCATCATCACGCTGCGTAGCCAAAATCACCCGCGGTATCACTTCGATTACCTCATCGACAGCATGTCCCTGTTCGAGTATTTGCGAAAAAGCCCGGAATACTTCCAGACTGTCCAAGCCGGGAAACTTTTCATAATGCCTCTGATAAGTTTCTCTGACATCATCCCCGCGCAAAAGACATTCTATATAGGAAACGAGATTTGCAACTCCATTTTTGGATTTTTCATTTGTTTGCGTTGACTAAACCGCCTTAATTAATTTTTTAACTAGAAAACTGGAAGGGGCGCAGCAGGACGTAAAACAAAAAATAAGTCAGTTTTTTGCCCCGGGGCACCGGAACTTCTTCTATCGTATCTGACAAAATATATTCATTATCTTGCCCCAGTTTCAAGCTGTTTTCAATTATTTTACGATGATTTTCTGAAAAAATCCTGGTGAACTCGGGACAGTCTATTACCAGCATTGTTTCTGTATCCAGGTAGATACTGCGGGAGTCTAAATTAAAGCTACCCACAACAGAGATACTTTTATCCAGAACAACAGACTTACCATGGATAGAATCCTCATTCTGAAATTCATATATTTTTATACCGGTATTGAGGAATTTTTTTCTTTGATAATAATAATTAGGATAAGCCGGCGCATTCTTTGCCGAAGCATAAGAATTGGTCAGATAATATACGTCGATACGTGCTGCTGTTTCTTTCAGAACTTTCAACAAAGGCGGTGTAGCGGTCGCGTAAGGTGTTTGGATAAAAAGACTTTTTTCTGCCTGAGAAGCAAGTATTGCCAGATCCTGAATCACCCAGGGATCCTTGCGCCAGCTGGTCAGCGGATTGTGCAAGAGCATGATTCTGTTGGGACGAATCATATCTTGTGTAAAATCGGAAATATTTTTCTGATAAAACTCCGGATGTTCTGCTGCAAATTCAGCAGCAATAGTGTGAATATCGTCAACTATTCTCGACTTGGTCAGACGCCGTCTTACTTTTTTAGTCGACTTCTTCTCCCACAAAAGATTATTGTAGGCTGTAATTGCATCAACTATACTGGTACCGGCAGCACTTCCTTGATCACGCTGCATGAGCACATCCCAGTCATACTTGTTGGAAAGTGGCGGTTCCGCCAGACCAAAGTAACTCGGCTCAATATTGCGTCCGCCCAAAAGTGCATATTTTTGATCTGCGATCATAAATTTATCATGCATGGCTTCGTTTAAAGTCCAGGGCTTCAAAAGGTTTATTGGATTAAAACGGGCAATTTCAATCTGTGGATGCTGAACCAAAACTCTCATGATTCCATACAAAAGAGTTTTCATCTTAGCATCAAGCAGAATGCGCACTTTTACGCCTCTGTCGGCTGCCCGCAACACTTCTGATAGAAAAGCCATGCCACATGCAGTGTTGGACAAAGAAAAATAAGTGACATCAAGACTTTCCCGGGCAGCTCTGACCAGAGCTATGCGCACAGAAA
>CAZVVR010000004.1:0-23173 GCA_964630605.1 uncultured Mageeibacillus sp.
AAACTTATAAAAGCTCCTGACCGCTACCGATCAGGAGCTTTTTAACTTTGTACTGAATTTGTTATAAGTCAAATTCTTTTTTAGCTTCCGCAAAGGCAGCCAAAGCAGTATCCAGATCTTCCTTGCTGTGTGCAGCTGATATCTGGCAACGGATACGTGCCAGGCCCTGAGGCACTACAGGAAATTTGAAAGCGACTACATAAACGCCCTTCTCCAGAATGAAGTCCGCTACATCCAGAGCTTTTTTCGCATCATAAACCATTACAGGCACAATCGGATGAGTTCCCGGAATAATTTTCAGCCCCAGCGCCTCAATTTCTTTGCGGAAATACTGAGTATTAGCAGAAACTCGGTCAATCAAGTAGCTGTCCCGCTGAATCATTTCTAAAACTTTAAGCGAGGTGGCAACAATTGCAGGAGACAAGGTGTTGGAAAAAAGATAAGGTCGGCTTTTTTGCCTGAGCCAGGCCACGACATCTTTATTAGCCAGAGTGAAACCACCAGAAGCTCCGCCCATAGCTTTACCCAGCGTACTGGTCATGATATCTATGCGGCCCATTACATCACAATATTCCGGAGTCCCTTTACCTTTTTTGCCGACAAAACCAGAGGCATGAGAGTCGTCAACCATCACCAGAGCTTCATATTCATCTGCCAGATCGCATATGGTTGCCAAATCAGCGATAATACCGTCCATTGAAAATACACCGTCTGTAGCAATCATTTTAATACGCGCACCGTCAGCTTCAGCATCCTCCAGACATTGCTTCAGATGGTCCATATCATTATTGTTGTAGCGGTAACGTTTCGCCTTAGACAGTCTGATGCCATCTATAATACTGGCGTGATTGAGCTCATCTGATATCACTGCATCCTCTTCAGTCAATAAAGTTCCGAAAAGCCCGCCATTGGCGTCATAACAGGAAGAATAAAGAATGCTGTCCTCGAAACCAAAGAATTTTGCCAGACCTGCCTCTAAATCTTTATGCTGAGTCTGAGTTCCGCAGATAAAGCGAACTGACGACAGACCGTAACCCCAACGATCATAACTATCCTTGGCTGCTTTTATTAATTCCGGATTATTCGCTAAACCTAAATAGTTATTCGCACACATATTTATGACGCCCTGAGCTTCAGTTGTGTCAATTATGTTGCCCTGAGGCACAGTTAAAATGCGCTCTTCACTATACAAGCCAGATTTCTTTAATTCGTTTAAATTATCTTGGATTATTTTAAGCCCTTTTTTCATACTGATTCCTTTCATTTCTTTGATTCTCATCAACTTAGTTTCTGGCAGTAGTCCAATCCAGCAAAACCTTACCGGATTTACCACTGTTCATAGCAGCAAACCCTTTTTCGAAATCACGGAAATCGAAGCGATGCGTGATTATAGGCGTAAGTTCCAGGCCTGCTTGCACCAAAGCCATCATCTTATACCAGGTTTCAAACATATCTCGACCGTAGATGCCGCGCAAGGTCAGACTGCCCATGACAACCTTGTTCCAGTCGACCGTTGTGCCGGATTTCTGGAAACCCAGCATTGCAACCTTGCCGCCCGTGATCATAGTGTCTATCATCTCATTTAAAGCAGAAGCTGAACCGGACATCTCCAAACCAACGTCGAAGCCTTCTGTCATTTTCAGCTCAGGCATTAAATCACGTAAATCCTCCCTGGTAGTATCAACTGTACGTATATCCGGAACAACTTCGTGCGCCAACTCAAGACGCTCAGGCATTATATCCGTCAGGACAACATTTCTTGCCCCGCAAAAACGCGCCACTGCTGCGGCCATTATTCCAATCGGTCCTGCTCCGGTTACCAGAACATCTTCCCCGACCAGAGGAAACATCAAAGCCGAGTGAACTGCGTTGCCGAAAGGATCGAACAACGCCACAATATCCTCAGGTACTCCAGGTAAGATCTTGATCACGTTTTGTTCAGGAATGACTATGTATTCAGCAAAAGCGCCGTTGCGGTTGACGCCCACACCTTTTGTGTTCGGGCAAAGGACACGGCGTCCGGCACGGCAGTTGCGGCAAACACCACAGACGATATGACCTTCTCCGGAGACTAAATCGTCAACCTCAACTGTTGTTACCATAGAACCAACTTCAACTACTTTTCCCACATATTCATGGCCTATCACCAAAGGAGGCGTGATATTCATCTGGGACCATTCATCCCAGTTGTAGATATGGAGATCTGTTCCGCAAATAGCTGTTTTCCTAATTTCAATTTTTACATCAATTGGACTTAATTCGGGTACCGGCACCCGACTAAGCTCGAGCCCTTTCTTGCGCTCAGGTTTGACCAGAGCATACATTGACTGACTCATCTGCTCCCTCCTCATCTTCTTGTAACTGTCGCTTCTCTCTATATATTATAGAACTTTTCTGTCAATTTTATACTGAGTGGCAAAAATAATGAATCAAAATATGGCTTATCGATTAAATTTGATGAACAGGAATCTGGCGTTCTCGAGCTATTTCCGTCAAAAGTTCATTTTTCGTAAAAAATACAGACTGTGCCGAAAGTTCCAACATACGTTCTTCCAGCAAATTCAATAATTCACTTACGCGGCTGGATGAATTCAGAAATGGCAGGTCGAAAATAAATAGAGGTGTGAGATCTTCTTTTCTGCTGTCCAGTAAGGCCATGCGAAAAGCGAGATAAATAATATCTGATGGTGTACTGCTAATCAATTCAAGTTCATTTTCTCTTATTCGTACAGATTTAAACTTGTTTATCTCTCCCCTGCGGATTCCGCGTTGCTTGTCGATCATAAAATCATCGTATGTAAACTCCAGAGCTTTTAGCCCTTGTAAACGTCTGCTGTATTTTAAAGTAAGTGTTCTAAGATGATTTACACAAACTTTACGCCACTGATTGTAAAGATAATCAAGCCAGGTAATTGCAAGGTCCAACCGTTCGATATCTTCAATCTCCTGCCATAAAATTTGTTCTAAAAGGTCACGTTTTCGGCTAAGTTCAGGAAGGCGGGATAATATTTCTTCCTTTTTCCGGCGCAAAGTCACAGCTTCTTGTAACTGCTGCCTGATCCGGGAAATTTCTTGCGATAATTCAACACGTTCGATTTCAATTCTTTTAGCTCTATTTTCATCATAGTGTAAAGACTGTGAACGCGAATTAAGATTTTCGCTACCGGCATCACCGCCGGTCAACAGATCACCATAAAGTTCTTCGCAAGCATGTTCATATTCGCGCAGCATATCTTTATCCGTACGTCCCTTCCGCACCTCTGCTATCTGACGCAAAAGTTCCGCTACTGATTCATCATAAGATGTAGCAGACTGCCTTTGATTGCGCAGGGCGTCAAGAACATATTCTGCATCATCCAGATTATCTACAGCTGCATAACAGGACAATTCACGCAAAAGTTGGATTGCTTCTTTTTTGTGACTTTGTTCTAGAGTATGTAAAGCTATCTGCTCGCGATTAACAACAATTCCCCATTTCTCCGCTTCACTGGCTGATGACTGCCAGATAAATTTCTGCTCTGACAGCTGCTGGTGTAATAAGTTGTTGTCGTTGGATTTTTCCAGTTGACCCAAGCTTTTAGCTAAAGCTTTCTTTTGAGAAGTTTGTTTAGCGGTGTGCGAACGGATAAAGAGATAAAAAGAGCTGATTAAACCGACCACAGCCAACACAAGACTTACAGCAGATACTGCACGACTGCGCTCAAAAAAAAGGATGCCCAGAAAGGCAAGAAACAGGCCTGCTACTAGTAAAATATGTTTGGGTCTTAAACTTTTATCTGAGGATTTATTAGTAGTATCTGCTTTGTTATCGGATAGTTCAGATTTTTTTTGATTTGATTTATGTTTTTCGTAATCAGCTTCAGCGGCTTTATCTTTCAACTGCTTAAGTTTATATTCGGCTAAAATTCGTTTTTGTTCCCACTGAAAACGTTCTTCACGCGCTTTTTCCAGCTTTTCACGCTGGAGTTTTATAGCTTTCTCTTTAATCTGATAGTCATGATGCAAGTTACTGAGTACTGTTAATTCATGTACGGTTATATCCCGACCCTGTCCGGTAATGCTTTGCGCATAACGGGAGGCGTTATTTTCCAGCTCTTTTAATTCACGTCTCAACTTCAGCAAACTTTCATAGTCGTTTTTGATTGAAAGCAGCATTAAAGTGCGCTGTTCTTTGCGTAATTTATCATCTTTTTCTTTGAGGCTTTGGAGTTGATCCTTTAGGTGACGAACTTCATCATCATTGGACATATCCGAGTCGTTGGTATTATTTTTCAGCACCGGATCATTTAATACGGAAATTAATTCAGAGCGTGTCCTGTAAAGTTTTCCTTGAGCCGGTCTAGTAAGATTTTCCCGGCTTTGTTCCAGCTGCTGTTTCAACTCTAGAATGCCATTTCGCTGGCTGACTACTTCTACTGAATCATCTAACAGTTGGTTCCAGTTCAAGCGCTGGGCTAAAAGTTCGGATTCAGCACCTACAACACCTCGGAGCATTAGACCCGACTGGTCATCGCTGGATGAGGTCAACAATTTTCGCGAGATGTCATTTGCAAAGAGAAGAGAAAAGCTGGGCATAGTTGTCAGAGCAGCAACTTTCTTCTCAAATGAATTATGTATATGGGTAAACTCATCCTGGTAAAAAGCCTGAAAAAATTTTTTCTTATCAGTATCAGAGAAGGCTGCTTTGTGTGAACACAGCGCAGACTGGATAGATATCATCGGGGCAGGTACAGCATTTAACCCCTTAAAATATAGGACGGTTGTTCCGCGATTAAGCAGAAATTTTTTGTCCTCTCCACAGCTTACCCCCGTTTTTGCAACAGGGTTTCTGCAACGAATTTCCTCCACTCTCATGCGTCTGATCCACCTCTCAGCACTATCATAATCACTTTAACACACATACAGGTATCTCAGACTTATCAGTTGTTCTTTTTGTAGTTTAGACAGAGTTTTATCATGTAACTCAAGTAACAATGCTTATGATTAGATTAATTTTAAGCTATATTTAGTAATGAGTTAATTAGAAATTATTTTTTGGAAGGAGAAAAAGTAAAATGAAAATGACCAAAGAGCTTAATGAGTTATTCCACAAACAGATTAAACTCGAATACGATTCAGCTTTTTTGTATCTTGCTATGAGTGAATGGCTGGAAAAAAATGACTGGGTAGGAGCCGCACATTGGATGGAGGTCCAATACAGAGAAGAACTGGCACATGCTGAAGGATTTGTTCGCTATCTCAAAATGAGAGACGAGCCGGTTAGACTTTTACAATTAGATGCTACTCCCACAGAATGGGATTCTTTATTGGCTTTATTCCAGGCAGCTTTGGAACATGAAAAGTTTATAACAGACAGCATTGATAAAATGGTTGAGCAAGCTGAAGAGGACGGCGACAAAGCTTCCCGGCTGTTTCTGCAGTGGTATGTAAATGAGCAGGTCGAAGAAGAAGTTAACGCCAATGACAATGTTATGGGAGTTGAGCGTTGCCAGGGACATATCGGTGCACTTCTCGCCTTTGACAGAGAAAAGGGAGCCCGCACCTGGGAAGGTGAAGAAATCCCACTTTTATTCTTCTAATAAATTAATTTTCCAGCAAACACGCGATCGGAAGCATAGATCCCGTGTAAATAACCTCGCTGCTTACGGGCGAGGTTATTTTTTATCTTGACAAGGCAATTTAGCGCAGCTAAGATAATATAGCTTGCCGAAGTGGCTCAGTGGTAGAGCAATTCACTCGTAATGAATAGGTCGTGGGTTCGATCCCCACCTTCGGCTCCAAAAAAAAGCACTCAGCTAAAGCAGCCGGGTGCTTTTTATATGAATAATATTATTACTTTCGATTAATCTTCTTTTATCAGATCAACACAGTGTTGGGCTATGTTTTCGGGAGTGAATCCAAATTTTTCGAATAAAACATCTGCAGGGGCCGAAGCACCGAAGCGGTTCATGCTAACGACCGCACCGTCCAGTCCTACGTATTTATACCAGGACAGATCAGCTGCGGCTTCAACAGCAAGACGTTTGCGCATGGTCGCAGGCAGAACCCTCTCACGATAAGCTGCGTCCTGTTCTTCAAAAATCTCAAAAGACATCATAGAAACTACCCGCACGGCGTGACCTTTCGCTTGCATAATATCAGCTGCTGACAAAGCAAGTTCAAGCTCTGAGCCTGAGGCAATAATGATCGCTTCAAAATCTTTGGCGTCACGAACTACATAGGCACCGCGCAGAGCACGTTTAGCGCTGGTTTCAGCCGATGGTACAGATTGGCGAGTCAAGATAAGAGCACTTGGCCTGTTGCTTTCAGCAGCAATTTTCCAAGCTGCTGCTGTTTCCAAACGTCCTGCCGGACGCATTACATTCAGACCGGGTGTAGCCCGCAGCATAGTTAAATGTTCAATTGGCTGATGGGTCGGTCCGTCCTCACCCAAACCGATGCTGTCATGGGTGAAAACGAAAACCTGCGGCACCTGCATCAGAGCACCTAAACGTATGGCAGCCCTCATGTAATCAGAGAAAATGAGGAAAGTTGCACTGTAAGGCAGCACGCCTCCATGCAAAGACATACCGTTACAAATTGCGGCCATGGCAAATTCACGTACTCCGAAATGAACATTTGCACATTCCGGTGTATTTGAACTATAAGAGCCTTGTCCATCAATTAGGGTCATGGTTGACGGTGCCAGATCAGCGCTGCCGCCAAAAAGAGGAATTCCGAGTTGATATAAGTTATTAAGAATCAAACCCGAGGCTGAACGAGTTGCCAAGTCTTTATCTACTGCGTCAGAAAGTTTCTCCACATCTATGTCAGGATACTTGCGTTCTATACGCTTATCCAGTTTTTTCGCCAATTCAGGATTGTCCAACTGCCAGGCTTTATATATTTCCAGCCATTCTTCTTCTGATTGTCCTAAGGCCGCTTTTTTCTCTGTTAACCATGCAAGCAAATCTTCCGGCACTGCGAAGGGATCGGAGCTATCCCAGTCCAGGAACTTATAAGTTTCATCAGCACCTTCTGCTCCCAGGGGGGCGCCGTGAACACCCGCAGTAGCGGCTTTGGGAGAACCATAGCCGATAATGGTTTTAACTTTAATCAACGAAGGCCGGTCATCCCGGGCCTTAGCCTCATCCAAAGCTCGGCCGATTGCACTGCAGTCGTTACCGTCTGTAACTTCCAGCACGTGCCAGCCATAAGCTTCAAATCGCTTGCCGACATCCTCAGTAAAGGCTAAATCTGTAGAACCTTCAATAGTTATATTATTGTCGTCATAAAGCACAATGAGCTTACCCAGCTTCATCATGCCGGCCAAAGAGGCCGCTTCGGCAGAAACCCCTTCCATTAAATCCCCGTCGCTGGCGAGAACATAGGTATGATGATCTATAATCTTATGTTCTTCTGTATTGAAACGGGCGGCTAAGTGAGTTTCCGTCATTGCCATACCCACAGCCATGGCAAAGCCCTGTCCCAGCGGTCCGGTTGTAGCTTCTACCCCAACCGTATCGCCGTATTCGGGGTGTCCCGGTGTTTCACTGCCCCATTGTCGGAATGATTCCAGTTCTTTTCTTTCTAAACCATATCCGAAAAGATGGAGCAGAGAATAAATGAGCATAGATCCATGTCCTGCGGATAAAACAAAGCGATCACGGTTAAACCAGCCCGGATTTGCAGGATTATGTTTCATGTGTTTGGACCAAAGCTCAAAAGCCATCGGTGCAGACCCCAAAGGTAAACCAGGGTGACCTGATTTCGCTTTTTCCACACCTGCTACTGACAAAGCTCTAATTGCAGCAATAGCTTTTTCCTGCATTTTTTGTTCATTGAACATCCTTAACCTCCTAAATTTTCTTCCTCATCTTGAACCAAATGACAATTTTTATATTTTTTACCACTTCCACACCAACAAGGATCATTGCGTCCCGGTTTAATAGTGCGGGTTACCGGCTTTTGCTGCTGACTGCCACCGGCCGTTGGCTCCAAATTACCATGTCTGCGTCTGGCCTTGCGGGAAAGCGCGGGTGCCGGCTCCGCTCCTGCGGAAACTGCCTGACGGGAAAAACCTGCCGATCCCCTGCCCTCTCCAGTGATTTCCGGGCCTTTACGCACAGCCGGCTCAGCAACCAGACGGGCACGCATAATCAGACGGACTGAGTCTTCTTGAATTCCGAGTGTCATGTCCTCAAACATGTCGAAGCCTTCACGCTTGTACTCAACTACAGGATCATGCTGGGCATAGCCACGCATACCGATGCTGTCGCGAAGATCATCCATAGCATCGATATGGTCCATCCAATGACGATCCACTGTTTGTAAAAGTATCACTCGTTCAGCTTCACGTAAAAGCTCATCTGATCCCAGTTCGTCGGCTCTGGATTCCAGACGGTCAAGTGCCTGATCAGACAAGGTTTCTGAAAACTCAACACTGTCCATCTCGGCTAATTTAGTTTCTAAATTGATCAACAAAGGCAAATCACCGAAAATGTCACTTACGCGGGTTTTAATGCCGATAAAATCCCATTCGCCGGTTGCTTTTTTGTCAGCTATAAAGTTGCCTAAAACATTCTCCATCACGCTACAGATAATACGTCGATAGTAATTGTGAAGATCACGTCCCTCGAGTACTTCACGTCTCTGCTCATAAATGAGATTGCGCTGCTGGTTCATGACATCGTCATACTCAAGCACGTTTTTACGAATGCTGAAGTTTCGGGCCTCAACACGTTTTTGTGCTGTTTCAATTACATTGGACAGCATGGGATGGCTGATTTCTGCATCTTCTTCCACGCCCAATGAGGCAAAAATACGATCCAGTCTTTCCCCTCCGAAAAGCCGCATTAAGTCATCTTCCAGTGAAAGATAAAAACTGCTGACTCCGGGATCACCTTGTCGCCCGGCGCGTCCACGCAGCTGATTGTCTATACGTCGAGATTCATGTCTCTCGGTCCCGAGAATATAAAGACCGCCAACAGCAATAACTGAATATTTTTCTTCTTTAATATCCTGGACATATTTATTTTCTAATTCAGAAAATTTCTTTCTGGCAGCCAATATTTCTTCATTATCTGTAATGTTGTATGCAGTAGCCTGCTCAATCATTTCTTCTTCAAAGCCCAACTTGCGCATTTGCTCGCGTGCCATGAATTCCGGATTACCGCCCAGCATTATATCTGTACCCCGGCCGGCCATGTTAGTTGCAATTGTAACCGCATTCAGGCGACCAGCCTGCGCCACAATCTCAGCTTCCCGTTCGTGGTTTTTAGCATTTAAAACATTGTGTCTAATTCCGGCTTTTTTAAAAAGTTTAGAAATCAGTTCTGATTTTTCAACTGAAACGGTACCGACCAAGATCGGCTGTCCCGTGCTATGCACTTGGCTTACTTCCCTAACCAAAGCCAGATATTTACCGTTTTCTGTTTTGAAAACAGCATCAGCCTTATCATCGCGAATCATTGGCATGTTGGTAGGGATTGTAATTACATCAAGATTGTAAATTTGGCGAAATTCATCTTCTTCAGTTAAAGCTGTACCAGTCATACCGGATAATTTGTTGTACATTCGGAAGTAATTTTGGAAAGTGATAGTAGCCAGGGTTTTATTTTCTGCATTTATTTCAACGTTTTCCTTGGCTTCGATGGCCTGATGCAAACCATTACTGTAACGTCGTCCAAACATTAAACGTCCGGTGAAATCATCTACAATGATAACCTCGCCATCTTTAACCACATAATCCTGGTCAAGATGCATATTACCATGAGCTTTTAAGGCATTATTCAGATGATGATTAATCTCATAATTTTCCTGGTCGGAAAGGTTGTCTATGGCAAAATACTTTTCTGCCTTTTCAATGCCGCGTTTGGTTAAAACTGCAGATTTAGCTTTTTCATCAACCACATAATCGGCACCTGATTCAATGTCTTCCATTTCCTCTGAAGTACGTACAGTATCCTTCTGAACTATAACTTTTTTGCGTAATCCTCGCACAAAACGATCAGCCCGACTATAAAGTTCTGAAGATTCAGAACCGTGCCCGGAAATAATCAGAGGTGTACGCGCCTCGTCAATAAGAATACTATCCACTTCGTCGACTATGGCAAAATTAAGATCACGCTGCACGCAACGGTCTAACATCATAGCCATATTGTCTCTCAGGTAGTCAAAACCAAACTCATTATTGGTTCCATAAGTAACATCGGCTGCATAAGCGTTTTTTCGTTCGGCTTTGTCCACACCATGTACAACCAGTCCTACCGAGAGTCCGAGATAACGGTATATTTTCCCCATCCATTCGCTGTCACGCCTGGCAAGGTAGTCATTTACAGTAACAATGTGCACACCTTTACCGGTTAACGCATTTAAGTACACAGGCAAAGTTGCAACCAAAGTTTTACCTTCACCTGTTTTCATTTCAGCAATTCGTCCCTGGTGCAGGATAATGCCGCCTTCAATCTGAACCGGGAAATGTTTCATCCCCAGAACCCGGCAAGATGCTTCACGCACTGTGGCGAAAGCCTCCGGTAAAATATCCTCCAGCGTTTCGCCCTCCGCGAGTCTGGTTTTAAACAGATCTGTTTTAGCTTTCAACTCAGCTTCACTTAAATTTTGATATTCCAGATCTAAACTTAAAACCTGGTCGACCAGGCTCTTATTTTTCTTTAGTTCTCGTTCTGAATAGGTTCCGAATATTTTTTCAAATAGAGACATAACACTCCTTATATACAAATCAATAAAAATTATAGCAAAACTTACAGCTTGCAGCCTATATCGTAACTTATTGTAAGATTAAATAAAAGTTTAATCAGGCTGTTCCGGCTGATAACGCATACTTTCACCATAACGGCTTATTTTTAATTCTACATTAAGCCCTGAAGCATAATTCGTCCATTCGCTGACAGTGCTGCTATCCAGCCATTCCGCATGATTGTGGGGAATTATCAAAACCAGCTGCTTCTGCCTGATTTCTCCGATTTTAGGACCCGGATCAGTGCCTCCCTGAAAAGCGGACAAGTCATCTATAAAAGAATAGACTCGCCTTCTTGCAGCACTGCTGGTTTGCCAGGAAGGAGCAGTAAGATCCATGCTCTTGATCGAGGTAGCGGTGCCAGATTTCCAGCGTGCGATGCAGGGATAAGTTGCAGGAAGATTAGCACCATATAAATTGCGAAATTCAAAGCCCCGCTGAAAATTTGACATACTCCAAATTGCATTATTTTCTTCATCCGAGTCCGGCTTGTCCTTGTTATTGAAATCGTAAGCGCCTCTGGACCAGAGAGGTATCGAAGTTTTTATAAGCTCGTCTCCGCTAGACAGCCAAAAAGTTCTATTATAAGACATGCCCAGATAAATCAGATTTTTATCAGCTACATAGTCTACAAAAAAACGATGTTCTGTTTGAGGAGTTTTCTGATTTTTAGCAGAATAAATTTGATCCAGCCAATAATTGTATCGGTAATTTAAAACTGGTCCTGCCAGCAGACCGGAAACGACGTCAACTGCAACATCCATTATGCCATCCTTTAGACCAAGATCGTCTAAAATCTTGACAAATTGGGTATTATTAATGTCTTCACCTGCAGATATCAGATCGGATAAAGGGTATAAAAGCTCAATTTCACTGGCAACCTGATCCAGTGCGTGGCGGGCAGATATTGATTGATGGATTTCACGTACATACCCATAAAAGAAAAATATCAGACTTAGAATAATGGGCAAAATAATTGCCATCTCCAGAGCCATTGAGCTTTTAATGCTAACATTTCTTTTTCTGTTTTTACTTATAGTTTTCATTTTTAAACTTTAATTGTCGTCTTCATCTTCACGTGAAAAGTAACTGCGCTCAATTGTTATCGCGAAGGGCTGCCGCGGAAAATATCTGCTGCTTACTGCTGCACGAGTCACCTCGCAGGATACTTCCGTATAGAAATCTTTTTCATAATTTGCACTGATAGCGGCACCAATTCTTTCCAATAGTTTTTCCCGGGGCTGCACCAGAGTTATAAGTCGCAGATGGTCCCGATAATTAACTTTAAATGCATTTGTCCCGGAAGTAGGCCAAAGTTTAATTTCCTCTCCCTGAAGCAATTTATTTTTTTCTTTTAAGCCGGTTTTAACTGATTTACCTATGATCAGGACGGCAGAGATCGCCTCGGGAGGGATTACGACGGTGCCTAAGCTCACTGCCGCCACACCTGCTGTTATTGCAGCTGCGGTAGCATCATAGGTGGCGCGTTCAGTTGATGAAGTCAGAATTGCGGCCAAATTGATAATTATGCGGCTACCACCAAGGAAAAAATTAACCTTTTTAGCTGCTTTCGCTCCCTCGGCTCCGGTTGCGATCATTTCTTGCTCATATTGCCTGGATTCTCCGAATTTGCTTTGCAGACGTCCATCCGGAGTACGGTAGTTCCTGGTGGAACCATTTTGTTTTAACACATTGACCTGGGATCCAAAATAGGAAAGACTATATTCCGTTAAAAGAATTTGATCGGTAAAGCCTTCCGGCAAAGTAAACATTAAAGTATCCAAACCTTGTGCCAGCTTTTCCAGATTCGATACATTGTTTGGGTCAAAACTTTCGGTGCTGCCCACGCCATCTGAGCCTGGCATGTAAACCATAGAGATTCCCAGAAGGGAGTCATGGTACTCCGTTCTATACTCTTCATCCAAATAGTCGGAATAATCTGAAAACCATTCTTCATTTGATTCGTCTTCTTGAATATCGGGATCTGCTTTGTCAAGATTACTGTCCTTTAAAGATTTTAAAGAATCAGCCATATTATTGGGTACTGTATTCTTAATTTTTCTGATACGATCTATTCCTTCATCAATCAATCCGGCTGTGGCACGTACGCTCATATGCCGCGCTATGGCACCCATTAACAAATCATTTTCATAAATACTTTTTTGAACCTGGAAATTTTGTTCGTAATTTTGGGGCAACAGATAGTCAGATGCCGTTCTGTTTACCTCTTCTTCGGTCAGACCAAAAAGACCGAAATTACAATAAAGATTTCGGTCAAAAGCTGCCAGAGCACAATCGGCACTTTGTCTGGCTGCACGGACTGCATCCAAATCCTGACGAGTATTTGTGCTTCCTACCAAAAGCGAAATCATAAGTAACATAATTGGCGGGAGCATCAGGCAGCATGCCAAGGTAAGACTGCCCCGCTGTCTAAATTTTTGTTGTTTAATGAGTTTAGTCGTATTTTCCATACTTTCATCCATCCGAACGAAAGTAAAGAGACAAGTCATGTGCTAAAGAAATCATTTCAACCATGCGCTGCGGTGACCCTTCTATCAAGGGTAAAAGTTCATCATCACGCTGATAGAAACTATGACAATAGAATTTCTCTTTAGTCTGAGCAATCGCATTACTTTCTCCCACTAATTCCGCATTAGAACGCACCGCCAAAGCAACAGGCAGCGACAGTCCCAGAGAATGAACAAGAATACAAAAAGCCGTTGAAGCAGTTACAGCAGATTCCAAGGTAAAAGCCATTTTTTTATCCCCCTTTTTACTCTGAGTTTATAACTCCGGATATAAAAAAACCCTGCGATTTTAAGTCGCAGGGTACCGATATCTGGCAAATTGTCATTTTCTACAATCTAAGTGACCAGCCTTTTTCTTCCAGGGCTATGACAATATCTTCAATAAAAGGGTTGACCTCTTCATCGGACAAGCTGCGTTCATTTGAAAGAAATTCCAGTGCATAAGCACGGGAAAGCAAATTTTCACCTAACTTGTCATCACTATAAACATCAAATAATTCTACATTGCGCAGATATTCTCCGCCTTTGTTATAAATTAAGTCTGAAATATCTGCCGCAAAAACATCGCGTGGGGCTACAATGGCCAGATCACGGGTTAAAGCCGGAAAGCGTGGGATGTCCTTTACTTTATCGAGCGGTCTGGCAGACGCTAAAAAGCGTTCCAGATAAAGGTCCAAAATAACAAAATTGATTTCAAGGTCAAAGTTAGCCAGAACTTCCGGGTGAATTGTGCCCAGGCTGCCCAGCTTCGATTCTTTTAAATAAATATAGGCCGACTGTCCCGGATGAAACTCTCTGTTTTCTTCAGGACGCAAATAGTTAAGCTGCCGTTCGTTGATCCCAAAAGACCGGCACAATTGCTCAAATATCCCTTTTGTTTTGAAAAACAAATCGGCACTCGGCTTATCTGACCAAAGTCCGACAACAACATGTGGCCTTTCTGTTGGCAGTTTGCTGTCGTCGGGCAGCAAATCCTGATGTTTTTTTGCTGAAGTAAAGCTGCGGTCGCGATCGTCACGTTGGTCTTGCGGATGATAAGTATTAGCCAGTTCAAAGACCGCACCGTCATTTTCACCGTGAGCGCTGTTACGCTGAGCGATTTTTAACATTTCTGACAAAGGACTGCTTCGCATAATGGACATCTGCTCGCCCAGAGGATTAAGTACTTTTACGTGATTGCGTCTGTTATCTCCGGTAGGAAAACGCAATAAATCGGCCGTCTGAGGACTTTCAAAAGTTACCGTCTGCACTTCATAACAGCCACTGCCAATCAATATATCTTTTATTTTTCGCTCTTGCATCTGGTGCTCACTGCGGTATCCCAAAGTGCTTCTGCTACCGGCGAAAAAGCGTTTTGGTATGCGATTATAACCATAAAACCGAGCCACTTCCTCAGAAAGATCCGCTTCCTGCTTTAAGTCGAGCCGCCAGTAAGGCACCTCTGCCTGATAAAATCCTTCTTGCTCTCCTTTTGTAACTTTACAATAACTGCGCTCAACTAAAGCATTTACTTCTTTATCAGTGAGTTTAAGACCTAAAAATTCACTTATGCGTTGAGGAGAATAATCAATTGTGACGGGATCGCTTTTGCCCTTTGAATGAATATCAAGTACACCTGAAGCAATTTCTCCCGCCTCCAGTTTTTCAACTAAAGTTAAAGCCAGGTGAATAGCGTCTGCACATCGTTTATCCGGAATACCGCGTTCAAAGCGCTGAGAAGCCTCTGTACGCAATTTCAAACGTTTAGATGTTTCATGAATAGATCTTTTGGAAAAACTTGCTGCTTCGAATACAACTGTTGTCGTGTCAGAAACTACTTCGGATTCAATGCCACCCATAATACCGGCAAGACCAATCGGGCCATTACTGTCACAAATCATTAGAGTATCCGGCAAAAGAGAACGTTTCTGTCCATCTAATGTTTGAATTTCTTGATCAGAACCGGCCCGACGCACAATAATCTCTTGGCCTGCAATCTGACGCAAATCATAAACATGCAACGGCTGCCCTGTCTCCAACATCACGAAATTACTGATATCTACGATATTATTGATTGGGCGAATACCGGCAGAACGAAGTCTGCGGCTTAGCCATTCCGGTGATTGTTCAATTTTTACGTTTTCAACTGCCGCGGCCATAAAACGTGAGCAAAGATCCTGATCCTGTACTTCTACCTTTACAATATCTTCAACACGAAGCTCCGGATTTGTCTGATAGCCGGTTTCGCGCTCAGAGTAAGGCAGATTGAAAGTGGCTGCCGCCTCACGTGCAATACCTTCTACAGACAGACAGTCGGGTCTGTTGGTTGTAATTTCGTAATCAATAATGGCTTCTCGCAGTCCCAGCGTTTCGCAGGCATCCGCACCCAGGCTTATATTAAAACGATCCGTATCTATTACATAAATTCCGTCGTTATTTGCATTAGGGAAAAAGTGTTGATCCAGACCAAGCTCTTCCAGCGAACAAAGCATACCTTCAGATATCTGACCCCTTAATTTGCTTTTTTTGATTTTAAGATCACCCGCCAAATGCGCTCCCGTTAAGGCGACTGGCACAAATTGATCTTTTTCAACATTAGGAGCTCCGGTAACGATTTGGATTTTATCCGCGTTGCCGATGTTAACCTGACAAAGAACTAGCTTATCTGCATCGGGATGTTGGCTGACTTCTTCTATCCGGCCAATTACTACACCATCAATATCGATACACTGCTCAAATACTTCTTCAACTTTTGTGCCGGAAAGTGTCATCGCATCGCAAAATTCTTCTAGCGAAGCGTCCAGTGCCACAAAATCTTTAATCCATTGATAAGAAACCTTCATTTCTTCTCCTTAATCTTGAATGTTATGCCTGAAATTGTGTTAAAAAGCGGAGATCATTCTCATACAGATAGCGAATATCTTTAATGCCAAAACGACTCATAGCTGTACGCTCCAAACCAATACCAAAAGCAAATCCGCTATATTTCTCAGGATCAATGCCACCGTTTTTCAGAACATCGGGATGTACCATGCCTCCACCCAAAAGTTCAATAAACCCTTCACCCTTACACATCCGGCAGGATTCAGAATTCACACCGTGGCAGACAGGACAGCTGATATCAACTTCACAGGAAGGCTCAGTGAATGGAAAGTGATGCGGGCGCAGACGAATTTCGCTGTCTTCACCAAAGGTAGCCTGTGCAAACAAACTTAAACAGCCTACCAAATCGCTCATGGTAATTCCTTCGTCAATAGCCAGACCTTCAATTTGATAAAAAATAGGCGAATGTGTCGCATCCATAGCATCAGGCCGGTAAACGCGGCCCGGACAAATGATACGCAAAGGGGGCTTGCTGGAAAGCATTGTCCTTATTTGAACCGGCGATGTCTGTGTCCTTAAAACTATGTCATCAGAAATATAAAAAGTGTCACTTTCATCTCGTGACGGATGATCTTCAGGAATTTCCAACCAGTCAAAATTGTAGCGAATAAACTCAATTTCAGGCCCTTCAGCTATATGAAAGCCTAAACCGATAAAAGCATCTACTATTTTGTCCATAACCCGGCTCAGTGGATGCAAAACTCCCTGCTTATCAATTTTCCCGGGAAGAGTAATGTCTAACGTTTCCCGGGTCATTCTCTTTTCCAAAGCCTGTCGGGCCAGAGTTTCGCGCTTTTCAGCCAGTTCCGTCTCCATAATGCTGCGCAACTCATTGGCGTGAGCACCGGCAATTGGCCGATCTTCAGCAGAAAGATCTTTCATCCCCCGCAATATCCGGGTCAAAGCTCCTTTTTTTCCCAAAAATCTTACACGGACATCGGCTAAATCTTTTTCTGAAGAGCAAGCGGCTACAGCCTCAGCATACTCGGCTTGCAACTGAGTCATTTGGTCTAATAATTTTTCCATTTATTCTCCTAATAATGTTTCTGCAAATGTCCAAACCCCGGATTTTAAAAGATTACCTGCCTTTATCGGAGCGCCATGCCCGGCGCAAACCGGCATATCTGCAGGCAGATCGGTCAACAGTCCACGTAAAAACTGCAGTGATTTGTACATCAAGGCGGAATCGCCACTGGCAAAATCGGTGCGTCCAAAAGAATCACCGAAAAGGGTATCTCCGGTAAGCAGAGCTAATACCTGTTCATGCTGGGAGGGATTCTGGCGCAGGATCAGGAAACTCATTGAGCCTTGAGTGTGTCCCGGGGTACTGTAGCATTTCAGTTTTAGTTCCGAATCGAGCTGAATCAGCTCACCGTCCTGCAGATAGCGATCTGCTTCCGGATAGCTTGTCGGCTGACCAAACATGGCAGAGGCATTTGCTCTGGAATCCGCTAAAAGGTCTTGTTCCTGCTCAGCAATCCAGAAAGGAATTTTGTTTCTTTCTTTCCAGATTTCCATGGATGCAACATGGTCGTAATGACCATGCGTAGCAATAAGTAAAGAAACATCATCTGCCTGATTAACCTTTTCAGGCGGAACTGCAGGATCAAAAAGGACGACACCTGTTTCTGTTTCTAAAAGATAGGCATTGGCATACCGGAATGTTTCAGGAATACGCCTTAATTCAGGCAAAATTTGTAATTGTGACATATGAAAACAGCCTCTCAGCGTACCAGCTCACGCCAGTCAAGGTCTCCCCGACTAATAGCCAGAACTAAAATTTCAGCTGTAGCTGAATTGGTAGCGAAAGGAATGCTGTTAGTATCACAGGCACGAAACAAATCAATTAAAGGTTCTGTAATGGGACTTTCGGGATCGCGCAAATAAATTAAGGCATCTATTTCATTATAGCGCGCACTGGCGGCAAGTTGACTTTTTGTACTGGCTTCTTCAGTAGGGTAAGCTAAAACCGTAAGAGTTGTAGCATCCTCAATTAAATGAGCCGTATTCAGCGGTGAGATTAAATCATGCTGACTTAGAATTTGTTGATAAGCAATACAAAAGTTAACTAACAATTCTGTTCGAGAAATATCGGCCATTAAAACAATTTTCATAATTTTTTATCAAAGCTGCGTTTCCAAAAACGAACGCGCTCTTCCTCCCCAAATTTTCTTGCGCAAACCGTCATGTCATTATAAACGAAAACGGCTAAGCTCTCAATAAGCCAAACAGGCTAATATTTGTGCGTTCTTCATATATTTATCTCACATATACGATATTATTTCAACTAATAGCCAGCAAATCCTTCAGTTAATCGTGCTGATTCATCGTCATAGAGACCCATATAGTCATGGCTGGGCGTATACCCAAAATATTCACACAATATCCGATAAGCAATATCTGCACTTTGGTCTCCGTAAGAAGAATCTTCCAGGATACTACTTACAACGATTTCAGGATCATCAACAGGAGCGTAAGCGACAAAGACTGCATTGGTATAGATTTTACCATCTTCTGCCACTACTTCCGCTGTCCCGGTCTTAGCTGCAACGGAAACAGGGAAATCACGAAATAACTCAGCCGTTCTTCCCTGATCCCAAGTTGTAAGACCCGTCATACCTTGAGCTATTATCGCACGGCCCGAATCATCAAGATCCAAAGGAATCCTCTCAACTTGCTCCGGCACCAGCACAGTTCCGTCAGAGGCCACAATCTCTTTAATAAAATGCGGTGTCACCAGATGATCGGTTGCGATTCCTGCTATTGCACGTGCCATCTGTAACATAGTATACGAATTATAAAATTGACCGATAGCAGTTTGAGCTGTATCAGCAACAAACCAGAGCTTGTCTTCGGGTTTCGGGTTAAGCTTTTGTTTTAAGGCCCGGCTGGGACGCAGACCGAGGTTTTCATTTGCAATATCTAAATGCGTACTTTCACCCAGTCCTAAGCGTTGTGCAGTCTCGCTGATAGCGTCAATACCCACATCTACACCCAGCAAATAAAAATAAAGATTGCAGGATGTCATCAGGCCTGACTGAAGATTCAATTCTCCGTGTCCTTCGTATGGCTTCTGCAAACAGCGCCAAGTCAGACCTCCTATTTCCTCATGGCCGTTACAGCGATAAATCGTATCTGCCGCAGTGATAGTACCATTTTCAAAAGCTGCCATAGCAGTTATAGGTTTGAAAGTAGAACCAGGAGCATATGACTTTGATATACCACGGTTCAAGAGGGGCAACTGTTCAGTGTCTGTCAGAAGCTGCTGCACACGGGCTGCCGCCGTAGGGTCGGAATATTGTTCAACAAAATCGGAAACGCGGTAGTCCGGATAGTTAGCATTTACCAGCACGGCACCGGTTTTGGCATCCATCACAATAACACTGCCCGCCGGTGCTGTCATGATCCGGTCTCCCCGTTGAAAACCGCGAAGCTCTTTTAATTTTCGCTCCAGATTATCGCGGGCCACACGCTGTAAATTCGTATCCAAAGTAAGCCTGACTTCATTACCGGCTTGCGGGATTTTACCCATAGCCCCGGGATATGCTACCGGGCTACCTGTTTCCGGATCGCGCCAGCTCTCAATGGTGTGCGAGCCCGGAATACCACGTAAATAGGGTTCAGCTGCCTGTTCTACTCCCGTTTTACCCACTACATCGTGAATACTGTAACCTTCATCTTCAAGAGCGTCATACTCATCAGAGGAAATTTGTCCAACATATCCGAGAGCGTGAGAAACTATATCACTATCACTGGTGTACTGCCTCAAATATCTGTGGCCGACCGTGATACCAGGAAAACGAAAGTTTTGCTCGTTCAGCAGGCTTGTCAATGAATCCGGTACATTGTCTGCCATGAAAATTGGATTTCTGATTTGGAAACTCCAATTATTTTTCAGGACAAGATAACGTAACTCCATAATCCGAAAGGCCTCAAAATCTGAATAAAGTCTGTTTCCTTCTTCGGCAACAGGTTCAATGGCAAAGAAGTCGTAAAGTAAAAAATCAAAAAACTCTCGCGGAGTCTGTTTCACCAAATTTTGACGTTCGCGCAGATTGGATGCTTTTTCCGGGGTAAAAAGGTTAAAAGTATCTTCATCTGTCTGAAAAGACTCAATCTCTTCCCAGGGACGCTTAAAAACAAAATTCTCAACACTGAGAGCTCCCTCTTCACGCGCCTTGCGATCAGCCAGAGAAATATCAAAATAATCTATGAAATCACTTTCTGACTCAACCTTATTTTCTTCAAAAAGCTTCGCCAGATCCAATAGCATACGATTAAAGGCTGCATTATCCAGACCCACATTGATTATCGAAATAGTATTAATGCTTTCGGTTACGGCTAAAGGAACACCGTTACGATCAACAATATCACCCCTGGGCGCAGATAAACTCAATTCACTACTGCTGCCCCTGGATTCCAATGCTGTGTGGCTCGATTGACCAAAAAGCTGTAACTTGGCTGTTTGCAGCAATATCAGGGCAAAACTGGCAATCAAAATGATGGCAAATATGGCGTAACGATTAGATAAAGTTTTGCGCAGCGAGCTCATTTTTCCGCGCGGAGGACGTTGCAAATAATGGAAGCGCCTGGTTCGTTTAACGCTATCTTTATTTCTCAGCTTTTTCTCGCCGGTATTATTATTTTGGGCAAAATTAGAGTGCACGGTTAAACCCTCCGTAAACATCCGTACCGGATTTTTGCCTTTGTTTTTTTCTTTGATAAAAGCCCAACCATAAGAAACACAATATTAACACAGCAGCTATCAGATTAAATACAAGCGTAAAAGCCAAATTTGATGCTGAATTTTTCAACATTGCCGCGAAAGATAATGAAAGCTCCCGGTCAAGTGGAAAAAAGAATGCAAGTGAGGTCATAGCAAACTCATGCACCAGAGTCACAGCAAGGCCCAACAAAAGCAGACGTTTCCAGAAAAGCTCTCTGTTATTGATAAAAAACATGCCTGCAATAAGTCCAAGAATCATTCCCTCAAGCATACCTAAACCATAGAGTCGGCCCACTGCGTAATCACGTAAGAACCCTGAAATCAAACCAATAACAAAGCCTTCAGTTCCTCCTCGGGCCAGACCCACTACAACCGGCAGTAAGAGTAAAAAATCAGGAGCCGGAACATTTAGCCAAAAAGCCGGATAAAGCTGAATATTATATAAAACAAAAAATAGAATTGCGTACAATAGTACTCGCCGCCAGATACTCACCGGCCTGGAAATATTAGTCATCTGACTGTCCTTTGGCTTCTGATGGGAGCGCATGATCAATCAAAACAAAAATATAATCCAGTTTTTCCAACTGTGAATTCGGTTCGATCAAAGCCTGTAAAGCGTTAGACTGGCTGTCAGCAAAGATTTCAACCACTGTACCAATTGCTATACCTTCCGGATAAAGGCCGCCATCACCTGAGCTTACTATGAGATCACCTACAAGAAGCGGAGTTCCCTCCGGAATTTGATCAGCTAAGCATAAGCCCCGGTCTTTATATTCAACTGAACCTCTGACTCGAAAATTCTGGCCTGAAGAAGCGGAAACTTTTGAACTGACGGAAAATCCCTCATGCAATAATGGCACTACCCGTGAAGATCCCAGTTCACTGGAATACAAACGTCCAACCAGTGCATGCTGACTGTCAAGCACAGGATAAGAACGGTCACCGGTCACCCAGAGCCCATCTTCACGTCCCAGATTTATCCGGAAAAGATCAAACATAGGACCGACAGGTCTGTTTATTACAATACCGCCAACTATCTCGTAATCTTTAAATCTGCTTTTTAGATTTAAAGCATCTTCCAGCTCTTCGTAAGCTTTAACTTTTTCTTCGTTATCTTTGACCATCTGTCGCAAGTCAAAATTTTCTTTTTCTAAATCAATAATCTCTTGTTTCAGTTGCTTGTTTTCACTGACTGCTGTAAAAAAATTGCCTACTGATTTTACACCCGATTGAAAAAATGATGTCAACGGGTCAAAAACTCTACCGAAATAATCAGCTATCAGCGTCCGGGAGGTCCCGGGCAATGCTGTGAGAATCATAGTTGCCAAAATGGCCACTGCAACCAAAACAATGATGATAATACGCGGAGCTTTTCTTTTCATCGTCCCACGTCCTTAATCTAACAAATTAATACATAAAAACATACAAATAAGTTTAACACATCGCAAGCTTAAGCAAAGCTGACAGCCACTACTGCCAGCTTTGATGTGAAAATTAATTTACATAAGACCCAAAGAACGTAAACTCACACTTCCTTCAGCTCCCACAACAATATGGTCCAACACCTCCACGCCCATCATCTGCCCAATCTCAGTCAGACGCTGCGTAGATGTACGATCCGCTTCACTGGGCAGAGCATCTCCGCTGGGATGGTTGTGAACAAGAACAATAGCAGCAGCATTAGCCTTTACCGCTTCCCGAAAAACGTCGCGCGGCTGAATAACAGAAGACGACAGACCACCGCTAGAAATCAATACATGTCTGATAATACGATTTCTGGTATCCAGCATGATAATATAAAATTGCTCCCGCGGCTGAAAACGCAGCTGGGATTCAATATAGGAATAAAGATCATTGGGGCCGTGAACTTTATGTCGCTTACGTCCTGCCCGCTTGGCTGAAGCCCGCTGTCCCAGTTCCAATGCCGCCATAATGTTGAGGGACTTGACCCTGCCTACACCGAAAATAGAACGCAGCTCTTCCAAACTCATCTCAAAAAGACCGTCTAAACTCTGTGCTTCCAACAAAACCCTGTGTGCCAGTTCCACTGCTGTAATTCCTTTTTGACCCGACTGCAAAATAATAGCCACAAGTTCAGCATCACTTAAGGCATTGATACCATGCTTTTCAGCTTTCTCATAAGGTCTTTCAGTCAGCGGAATTTCTTTCATAGTTAATACATTTCTACTCATACACATCAATCCTTTCATTAGTAAAGCTTGCACATGGACAAGCCTGTATCATATTTAACAGTTGATTAAAAATGAGGGAAATTGTGATTAAGCTATTGATTCGTTTTTTTGTGAACTGCCAGTTTTA
>CAZVVR010000005.1:0-20943 GCA_964630605.1 uncultured Mageeibacillus sp.
TTAATGGAGTGCTTATCTGGGGTATTGTGGCGGTAATCCCTCCCAAGGCCCGCAGAATAGTAACAAATATTTTATTGATTAGCGGAACTTTCTTTCTTTCTGCCCAACTTATTTATTTCAGTTTCTTCCGAACCTATTTCATTTGGGGTTCTGTAGGTCGCGGTGGCCAAATTGTTGAATTTATGGACATAATTCTGCATTTGATATGGAATAAGCTTTGGGCGATAGTGTTACTGTCTTTGCCTGTAATTATTTTCGCGTTTTTGTTGTCCAGGCGTAAAGCTGATTTTAAAAGCGACCTGGGGCGGAAGCGTTTTCTTCCTTTGATTGTTGCTGTTGTAATTGCCGTGGTAATTCATCTTGTATTCCTTTTTGGACCCAAAGATATTGTTGCGCGAGAGTATTTCCTCTATCTCAACCGTCCTTATCAGGCATCTGAGTATTTTGGTACCTATACAGCTATGGGCATTGATTTACGTAATTCTATATTTGAGTTCAAAGGTTCACGCGGTAAATTGGAAAATAATTATACTGATCCTACGATTCCGACGATGACAACCAAATCAGTGCAGACAACGCAGCCGACAGGTCAGCTTAATGAAAGTACTACCAGCCCGGATATGACAGATCCGGCTGAAACGACATTACCTTCCGAAACTGAAGCTCCTGAACCTGTTTTTGTTCCCCATATTTTGGATATTGATTTTGATGACCTTGCTTCCAAAAGAGACCGTGAGATTTTGTCACAAATGGATAATTATTTTTCAAGAGTTGAGCCGACCATGACCAATGAGTATACGGGTATGTTTGAAGGTTACAATCTTATTGTCATTACGGCGGAAAGTTTTTCTCACCATGCGATTGATCCCGAATTAACCCCAACCTTGTACAAAATGACGACAGAGGGATTTCATCTGAAGAATTTTTACAATCCGGTTTGGAGCGTTTCTACTCTTGACGGTGAATATGTAGTTGTGACCAGTCTTTATCCTAAAGACGGAGTCTGGAGTCTTACCGAAATGGCTTCACGGGAGCAGGCCTTCAGTTTCCCGAATCGCCTGCCGGATTATAATTCGTATGCGTTTCATAATCATACATATGATTATTATTCCAGAGATATTTCACATCCGGCCATGGGTTATGAGTATTACGGTTTAGGCAGTGGTCTTGAAGTTACTCCAACCTGGCCGGAGTCGGACCTGGAGATGATGGAACTATCTGTTGATAGGTGGATTGATCAGGAACCCTTTAATGTCTATTACTTGACCGTTAGTGGACACGCTGCCTATACGCGTATTGGTAATGCTATGGTGAGCAAAAATTGGCACAGGGTCGAAGATCTCCCATTGTCTGAGGAAGCCAGAAGTTATATTGCTGCCAACCTCGAACTTGAGGATGCCATGACATATTTGCTGGAGCATCTGCGTGAGGCAGGAATTGCCGACCGCACTTTGATTGTGCTGGGATCAGATCATTATCCTTATGCCCTGGCTGATGAAACTTTTAATGAGTTTGCCGGCGAACAAGTAGATCATCAATTTGAGCTGTTCCGCAGTGCCGGAATTATATACGTCGACGGGATGGAACCGGTGGAGATTGATAAGCCGGTTGCCAATATTGATTTTATGCCCACAATTTATAATCTCATGGGTATCCCTTACGATTCTCGTTTGCTGATGGGAAGGGACATCCTTTCAGAAAGTCCCGGCCTCGTTTTGTTCAATAATTTGAGCTGGCTCTCGGATTATGGACGCTACACAGCATCAACAGGTGAGTTTCAAGTTCATGCTCCTTATGATCCTGAGGATATACCGGACAATTATGTTTCCAGCATCAATGATTTGGTGCATAATCGATTTTATTTCAGTAGATTAATATTAGATGAGGACTATTACTCACATCTGGATCTCCGGACAGCAACAGAAGATCCGGATTCTTAAAGAAAGGAAAAAAATGGAAAAAACAATCCTGACTATAGAACATGAGGTTGCAAAACCGCTGAAATTATCGGATTTAAAAGATTTTGAAGTTGAACTTCTGCGCCGTGTTATTGAGATCAGCCGTGAAGCTAAAGCTGCCGGCAATTTCCCCTTCGGCTGTCTTCTGGCAGATAAGAATGGAAATATATTAATGGAGCAGGGTAACTGTGAGAATGAGAATGATGGTGATTGTACCTGTCATGCAGAGACAAAATTAATGAGCCGTGCGACCCGCAAATATTCTAAAGAAGAAATGTGGGAATTTACCATGTATAACTGTGCTGAACCCTGCGCTATGTGTACCGGTGCCATGTATTGGGGCAATTTGGGCAGAATGGTGTATATTGCCCGCGAGTCTGAATTAAAAAGATACACCGGCGATGATATCCGCAACCCAACACTAAACCTGCCTTCACGCGCAGTATTAGCCTGCGGACAAAAACCCGATATTAAAATGCTGGGACCCGTTATTGAGCTGGAAGCAGACTTTTTTAAATTACATAAAAATTTCTGGAATCTTGCTTCTGAGAAATAATTGAAACTTTAATTTACTCTTTTTGGGCATTTCCTGAGAGAAAAGAGATGCCCTTTTATTTTACCTTGTGCAAAGTTGGATAATGCTTGTCATAGGTGGCCACATAAGGTATACCTGCTTCTTTAATCAGCTCTAGTGCTTGATCCAGACGATAGCCAATAAACTCTTCCCTGTGTGCATCAGAGCCAATTACAACAAATTCTCCGCCCATCTGTGCGAACAGGGTCAGCCAGTCAAGTCCGTGCACTTTGTTGGAGGGCAAAGATTTAAAGGCGGATGTGTTTACTTCAAAAGTTTTACCATTATCGATCAGAAAACGGAAGAGTTCACGCAGCTCTTTTTCAAAAAAGGATAATTTTAGACTCGGATCATCCAAACCATGTGTGCCTTTGGAAACAAAATCAATATGCCCGACACAATCATAATATTCCAGCGGAAAATCACGGATACGTTTATTTATCCAGTCAACATAGGTTGCTGCTCCTTCGGGTAAAGTCCGATCAGTAAAAAAGCTGTCTGAAAAGGGAGATTCTCCATTGTATTGATGCAGGCTGATTATAGAAAAATCGTAATCATCAGGATTGATCAGGTTGCACATATCTTCGACTGTACCCGGATCATTATCGGGAAAAGCCAGTTCAACTCCTTTTTTGACAAAGTTGTTGCTCATTTTTTGGATACGATTCATATCATCCAGCTGAGCCTGAACTTTCTCTTTAGTCGTTTGCCATTCATCACCAAAAGTATTATCTACTTCAACGTGATCTGTGATGCAAATTTCGGCAAGATCCAGTTCCTGGGCCCGTTTCAAAATAGTTTCCATCTTCATGCTGCCATCCGGCGAATGAAAACTGTGCAAATGGTAATCAAACAGCATATTTTTCATTAATTTAAGATTTTCCCTTTCTTAATAACGGTATCAACTAAATTCATTCCGAAATGGTAGGAGAGATGACCGTAGTTAGGTGCATCCAGAAGAATCAGGTCAGCCTGTTTACCTGCCTCCAGAGAGCCGACTAACTCTGCCTGAGCAATAGCGGCAGCTCCGTTAAGTGTTAAAGCTGTGATTGTTTCTTCGATGCTCATACCCATGTAGATGGTTGCTAAAGCTATGATCAGAGGCACAGACTGAGTGTAACAACTGCCCGGATTCAAATCGGAGGCCAGAGCGACAGCCAGTCCGTTATCAATCATAAAGCGTCCCCGCGCGTAATCTTCTTTCAGAGAAAAAGCTGTGCAAGGCAATAAGGTGGCTATTGTGCCAGCATCGCGCATGGCAAGAAGATCGGCATCCGACGATTTTAAAAGATGATCAGCAGAGGTAGCTTGAAGCTTCGCAGCCAGGGCAGCACCGCCATGCTGAACGATCTCATCTGCGTGTAGTTTTAATTTGAAACCTTGTTCCCGGGCCGCCAGCAACAATCGCTCAGAGTCTTGCAGCTCAAACACGTCTTTTTCGCAAAAAACATCACAAAAATCAGCTCTTTCTGCTGACATAGGCAGTCCCTCAGCAATAAGATAATCCACATAGGCTGAAGCGCCGCCAGGATAGTTTTTGGGTACAGCGTGTGCTCCCATGTAAGTTTTTGCGATATCAATCGGATGATCTCGGTCTAAACGTTCCATTACCCTAAGCATTTTGTCTTCGGTTTTAGTATCCTCACCGTAACCCGTTTTACCTTCCACGGTTGTAATTCCGAGCTGCAGCATGCGCTGCAGACGGTGCCAGCCCAGTTGGTAGAGTTCATCTTCAGATGCAGCCGACGTTTCAGCAATAGAATAAGCTATGCCGCCTCCTGCTTTCATAATTTCCATGTAACTGGATCCTTGTAATCTGAGGTTGAATTCATGTTCCCGGTAACCGCCGAAAATGAAATGGGTATGTGAGTCCACGAAACCGGGAAGCACTGTGTTGCCGGACGCGTCATAACGAGTTATTTTATCTCCCGGCTGCAGATGCTCAGCTACATAAGCTTCAGTTTCTTCAGTTGTTCCGACAAACAGGATCGTTTCATCCTCTATTAAAACTGCTGCATCCGATAAAATGCGCAATAAAGACATTTTATCTCCGCTTCTGGCACTAAAACCTTCCGGAGTTACTAATTGTGCGGCATTTTTTATTAACAAATAAGACACTGTATCTCCTTTTGAGAGAGCCGGCATTCATCAGCTCTGTGTATTAGTAGGTGTTGCATTTAAACCTGCAGGTTTTTATTCCATTAAAGAACTTTCGATCAACTTACTTGTGTTGAAATCGTGCAAACCTAAATAATAAGCCGCTGTTTCTGTCAATGCTTCCAACGGAGCTAAGCCAATTATTTCACTGCCCAATATTGGTACTCCGTAGCGTTTAGCTTCCATTTTTACAGTTTCAAAAATCCTATAAATAGGATTTTTCATATAATCAGTGATGTTCATTGTGACCTGAACAATACCTTTTTCTTTGAGTTCAACACCACCAGCTTTGATGTACTGAAAACCTCCGCCCGATTGGCGGATAGAACGGGCGATAGCATTGGCAATATCAATGTTATCTGTTCCCAGGTCGATATTATAAGCAACCAGAACCATGCGGGCCCCTACTGCAGTTACACCGGCAGTCTTATGAATTTTGCGTTCGCCGAAATCAGGTTCCCAATCAGCTTGTTTTAATTTTTCAGGCATGCCCTCAAATTCGCCTTTACGTATGTTGACAAGATTTTTACGTTCTGTGCGGCTGGCAGCCTCTTCATATAAAAAAACCGGCACTGAACAGCGCTCATAGATTAATTTTCCCATTTCTTTGGCCAATTCAACTGCCTCAGCCATGCTCATGTTGCGAATGGGGATAAAAGGTACGACATCGGTCGCACCCATACGAAGATGCTCTCCCTGATGCTGATTCATATCGATAAGTTCAGTGGCGACTACAATAGCTTCCAGTACCGCATTTTTTACGGCCTGGGCTTCTCCGATTACCGTAACAACCAGGCGGTTGTAATCTGGATCGGCTTCATAATTAAGCAGTTTAACGTCTTTTTTGTTTTTAAGCGGGGCTACGATTTTTTCGATTTTTTCCTGATCACGGCCTTCGCTAAAGTTGGGAACGCATTCAACTATTTTTGCTTCTGAATTCATGTTTGCCTCCTATTTATTGTTTAGGATACTGTCAATTAACTGATCATCTACCAGATAAGGCAGGGTCAGTTGATCACGGCCTTCCATTTTTTGGTTATATTCCATTGCAGTGCTTAAAGCATTTTCATTACGGGCCCAGGCGCGGCGTGCAACACCGCCCATGACGTCCCATGGTATAGCATTTTTGAGTATCTCGTCGATACGTTTGGAACCATCCAATACACAACCATAACCTCCGTTGATAGCTTTACCGATGCCGACACCGCCGCCGTTATGCAGAGTGCAAAGGCTCATACCGCGAGCAGCATTTCCTGCGAAAACGGATGTTGCCATGTCAGCCATTATATTGCTTCCGTCCCTGATATTGGAAGTTTCGCGGAAGGGTGAATCCGTGCCACCTGTGTCATGATGATCTCGGCCCAGCATCACGGGACCGATTTGGCCTTCACGCACCATTTCGTTGAATTTAAGTGCTATTTGCAATCTGCCTTCTGCATCACTGTAAAGAATACGAGCTTTGGTACCGACCACCAATTTATTTTTTTCGGCATCCCGGATCCAATTATAGTTATCTTTATCCTGGTAGCGGCGATCAGGATTGATGCAGGATAAAGCTGCTGCATCTGTGGCACGTAAGTCTTCATCTTTACCTGAGAGGCAGATCCAGCGGAAAGGTCCGTAACCAAAATCGAAAAGCAAAGGTCCCATGATATCTTCTACATAAGAAGGGAAGATAAAGCCATCGCGGTCATTTACTCCGTTGCGGGAAATTTCTGTAATTCCGGCATCAAAAACTGCCTTCATAAAAGAATTTCCGTAATCGAAAAAGTAACTGCCTCTTTCGTGCAAAGTTTTGATTGCCTGATAGTGTTTTTTAAGAGATTGATTTACGCAATCGCGGAAACGTTCCGGATCACTGGACAGCAACTCAGTCCTTTCTTCAAAAGAAAGCCCCTGGGGGCAGTAACCGCCGGTGTATGGCTCATGGCAGGAAGTTTGGTCGGACAGCAAGTCAATTTTAATTTTTCTATTTACTGCATATTCCAATAAATCGACAATGTTTCCATGATAGGCGATAGCGCAGGCCTTTCTTTTTGCCATCATTTCTTGAGCTAAACAAAAAGCAGCTTCGGGTGAATCAGTGACACGACTAATCCAGCCTTGCTCATTTCTGGTTTCAATTCGCGAATAGTCGACTTCGGCAATAATACTGACCCCGCCGGCAATCATGCAGGCTTTACCCTGGGCACCCGACATGCCGCCCAAGCCGGAACTGACAAACAGATGGCCGGACAAATCGCCGTCATCAGTTATTCCTAATTCTCGCCTGCCGGCATTCAGCAAAGTATTGTAAGTGCCATGGACAATACCCTGCGGTCCAATATACATCCAGCCACCGGCTGTCATTTGACCGTAGTTTGCGACCCCCAGCGCCTGGGCACGGTTGAAATTTTCCAAATTATCGTACTCGCCAATCATCAAACCGTTGGTCAGTATTACCCGCGGAGCGCTTGTGGGGCTATGGAATAAGCCAACCGGATGGCCGGAAAAAACAACCAAAGTTTGGGTATCGGTAAGTTGTTCAAGATATTTTTTTATTAAGCTATACTGCATCCAATTTTGACAAACCGAACCAGTCTCTCCATAAGTAACCAGTTCGTAGGGATAAAGAGCAACATCAAAATCCAGATTATTATCAATCATGACTTGAAAAGCTTTTCCTTCGATACAATTGCCCTTGTACTCATTTATAGGCTTACCATAGATTTTTTCCTGAGGCCGGTAGCGATAAGCATAGATTTTACCATGCTGTTCCAGCTCCTGCGAAAACTCTGCTGCCATTACTTCATGATGTTGTGCAGGAACGTAACGCAGGGCGTTTTTTATGGCTAAAGCTTTATCGTCTTTGCTGAGTGAAGCTTTGCGTTTAGGTGCCCTTCTGATGCCGGGCTCGAACTCAGGATAGGACGGTAAATCACCATCCAGTCGGATAGTCATGCAGGCTTCAATTTCTTTGTTTTCCATAATTTTTACACCCTCCGGATTTCAATATCTGCTTACATAAATGATTAATGCTTTTGGCTTTATTGTGTATGCTCTATACAGTGTAACATTATCGCTAAACAGCTATCTAAAGAATACTCTGTAATTTAGCTGAAAACACGAGCAAGTTGCATTTGTTAAGCATTCGCATTAAGATCAAAAGATAAGCAAATAAAAAATGAATGATCAGACATATTAGGTTGTTCCGGATAAGGAAAATTCGAATGAAAGAAATCTTTGATGCTTTAAAAAAATCACTGGAAGACGGAAAAAATACGGTTTTAGCTACCGTGACATATAGTTCGGGCGCGACTCCACGCGGGGCCGGTGCCCGTATGCTGATAGGTCAGGAAGGACGGTTGGCCGGTACGGTGGGAGGCGGAGCCGTTGAGTTTCGGTCAATTCAGTATTCGCAAGAGGTTCTGCAAGAAAAACAGTCCCGGACACATAATTTTCATCTAACCAGAAACGACATTGAAGATATAGGTATGATTTGCGGCGGGGACGCCACGGTTCATTTTTTGCATCTGGATGCGCAAAATCCATCACTGCGAAACCTGGTTGATGTAGCTCTGGAAAATATTAAAAACCACAGTTACGCCTGGTTGCTTACGGATTTGAGTGAAACCGATTCGCAGGGCCTGGCTCTTTATGCTCCGGCTGAAAAAAACAGCAATTTAGATGAGGATATATTTCTGGGATATCCGTCTGATCATGAGTTGACGCAAGCTCTGCTTTCTGATCAAAAGCAGATTCACCATCGTGCAGAAAAAATTGAAGTGGCAGAACGCGAACTTTTTGTAGAAGAGCTCGTTATTCCGGGCTTTGTTTATATCTTTGGCGGCGGTCATGTGGGTCAAGCTCTGGTTCCGGCTCTGGCAGCCGTCGATTTTGCTCCGGTAGTATTGGATGACCGTAAAGAATTTGTTGATCCGGATCTTTTTCCTGAAGCTTTCGCTGTTCGCCTCGCTGACTTAAATGACATTTCCTCGGTTGTGACGATCACGGATCGGGATTACGCCTGCGTCATGACCCGGGGTCACACAAATGATCTAGAAGTCCAGGCTCAGCTTTTGAAAACGCCGGCCCGTTACATAGGAGTAATCGGCAGCAAAAAAAAGACTAAAGTCGTAAATGAGCGTCTTAAAGAACGTGGTTTTACAGATAAAGATTTGGCCCGAATAACTGCTCCTATAGGTCTTAACATTGGCGGGAAAACACCGGCAGAAATAGCAGTTAGCATTACAGCCCAGCTGATTCAAATCCGCTCAGCTGACTATAAGCAGGGAAACTAAACTTATGCTTAATCAACGGGTGAGGCTGTTCGCCTCACAAAAAGAGGCTTTATCAAAACTGGAAGCTTTATTCTTTGCTGAAGCTGAGTCCAGGACGCTGATTCTTTCCGGCAAAAGCGGCTCAGGTAAATCTACGGTGGTGCAGGAGTTTTTGAATGGGTTTAGCGGCACAATTCGTGGTTATACAACAGTTCGCCACCGTAGTGCCGACGGAAAACAAGTTGCCTTTCAACATTTGTTGCTTTCAGACGCATCTATTCCATTAGAATTGACGCTGGAATATCCAGATAAATTGCCTGCTGATTTTGAGTATTTTTTGATGAGAGATGAAACGCAGCTTGTATTTGATCGCAAAGCTTTTATGAAGTTGGCGGAATACATGTCTCCCGTGCAAATATTGAAAAACAGGCAGCCAGACCTGATGCTTTGGGATGAAGTGGGCGGTGAAGAACTTTTAGTAGATTCTTTTTATGAAACATTAATTTATTGGCTAAAAAAGAAAGACAAGCCCGCCCAAATTATTGTATGGAAAAAACAGCAACATAAAAGCAAACTGCGTTTAGCCCATTTGTGTGCAACAGAAATAGAATTGTTAGACAAGCGCCGGCAAACGATACTGGATCATCCGGCAGTTCATATTTATGATTTAGACTCAGAAAATATCATTTTATAGTGAATTCAGAAGCTATTATTGTGATTAGAAATTAATAATTGACAATCCTCCCTGGGATCTGATACACTGTCGAAGCCTTAGAAGGTAAATACGGCGCAGTAGTTCAGTTGGTTAGAATGCCAGCCTGTCACGCTGGATGTCGAGGGTTCGAGTCCCTTCTGCGTCGCCACGAGTGCCGGTCTTAGGGCCGGCACTTGTTTGCCCAGATAGCTCAGTCGGTAGAGCAGTGGACTGAAAATCCGCGTGTCGTTGGTTCGATTCCGACTCTGGGCACCAATAAGCTCCGTTCACTTCAAAATGTATGTGCGCGGAGTTTTTTTATGACTAAATAGTTGTGAAAATCAATAATTTCTCTTCCCCGGCAAACACCCCGAAAACCCTCTCTTTCTTACGAACTCCTCTCTCTGCTAAAATGATTAAGTATAGAGAATATTATTATGAGAGGTGTTCAAGATGAAAATGAAATCTGAAAGACAGGCACTGGTTGAATACGGTAAAAAGCTACACGATTCCGGCTTGACCAAAGGGACTGGAGGCAATTTAAGTGTTTACAATCCAGAATTAAACTTAATGGCCATTACTCCCAGTGGTATTGATTACCACAAAATGCGTGAGCAAGATATTGTGCTGATAGATGTGGAAACCGGTGATATCGCCGAAGGAGATAAGCCGCCCTCCAGCGAAAGAGATATGCATCGTATTCTCTACAAATACCGTGATGATATTAAGGCAGTTATGCACGCCCATTCGACTTATGCTGCCACTTTATCCTGTATGCGCTGGGATTTACCGGCAGTACACTATTTGGTGGCTCATGCCGGGATTGACGTGCGCTGTGCTGAATATGCCACCTATGGAACGGTGAAACTGGCAAAAAATGCATTTAAAGCGATGGAGAACCGCAAAGCCTGTCTTTTAGCTAATCATGGAATTTTAGCTGCAGGTGGCGATTTGGCAGACGCCTACAATGTAATTGAAGAAATAGAATTTTGCTGTCAGCTGTATTGCAATGCCAAAGCTATGGGTGAGCCTGCTATTCTGGATAAAGAAGAGATGACCATGATGCTTGACCGCTTTGCTGACTATGGTTCAACAATTGAAGAACACGAGGAGATTTAGGATTTTTGCAGCTCTGTCTCCACGAAATCTCCTGCTTTTTTTCCGAATATAAAGTACGCTACAGTGCATACCATCATAAAGACGATAGGCACAGTCCAGTTTTGTGTCAAATCATAAAGATAGCCCAAGGCAATTGGACCTGTTGCTGCCAAGGTATAGCCGATCAAGAGCACGAAGGTTGATATATTGGTGTTTTCTTCATAATTTTTACCGGAAAAGCCAAGAAGGGCATAGGGCATAGCAAACATTATTCCGTTTCCTAAACCTAATAACAAGATGGCTGTTATTTGTAATGCCAGCCGGCCTTGGGCAAAGATAATAAAGAATAAGCCGCTAAGGAATAATATGGATGCCAGCAAGGCCATTTGCCATTTTTTTGAGCTTCGCTGCATGATGGAACCGCAGGTGAAATTTGTAGGCAAACTGATCAATTGAAGCAATACCATCAGAAAAGCCGAAACAGTACTGCTCCTGCCCTGCTCCATCAAAATGGAAGGCAGCCAGGCTGTAGTGGAAAAATAAAGCAGGCCCTGCATGCCGTATAAAAGTCCCAATGGCAAATAAGGCCTCATTTTCGACCAGGATATATCCAACTTTACCTTTGATTCACCAAAGCTAATTGAGTTACCGGGCAGCAAAAGCCAGATAATTAATGCCGGAACAGCTAGCAGTGCTAATATGCGCAGTGAATTCTGCCAGCTGCCTGACCAGTTCATTAACGGAGTTACTGTAGCAAAAGCCAGACCATTTGAAATTGTCATTGTTGAAGAGTATAAGCCCATATATAAGCCCACCTTCTGTGGAAACTGATTTCTGATCAAAATTGGCAGCTGAATATTTAGGACACCAAGTGCGGCACCGATTAGTAATGTTCCGAAGAAAAGTCCGATACTTCCCAGGCTGGTCCGAAGTAAGGTGCCGGCAAAAGTTAGCAAAATACTAATGTAAATGAGTTTTTTCGTATCAACTTTTACAGAAAAATAGCCTCCCAGAGGAGACATGAGGGCAAACATGACGGAGATAAGTGTTGTTACAGACCCTGCAGCTGCAGCTGAGAGATTCAAGTCTGTCTGGATAAAAGGAATAAGTTGACCTATGCTGCTGATCGGGGCCCGGGTCATTAAAGCAGTGCAAAAGACAGCCAGCACAATCAGAATATTGTTTCGTTTAACTTTCACGCGAATCTCCCTGCAGGTTTACTGGATTAGTTTAGCCGAACTTGACTTATATAAGCAAATACAAGAAGCTATCCTAAGATTTACATTTGCAAATGAGAGATTTTTAAAATGCTTTTAGGCTTTCTGATAAATCTGTTAAAATTATCATCTAAGCTGTCAAGTTTGATTGGAGGAGTATTTTTATGAATATTATACTAACAGGTGACCGACCAACGGGTAAATTGCATCTGGGCCATTATGTCGGATCATTGCGTCGGCGTGTTGAATTACAAAATTCAGGTGATTTTGATGAGATTTATATCATGATTGCTGATGCTCAGGCTTTGACAGATAATGCGGATAATCCGGAAAAAATTCGTGAAAATGTTTTGGAAGTTGCTCTCGATAATCTTTCTGTGGGCTTGGATCCAACCATTTCAACCTTGTTTGTTCAATCAGCAGTTTATCCGTTGACTGAGCTTTGCTTTTATTACACGAATCTTGTTACTGTTTCGCGCCTGAGACGAAATCCTACGGTAAAAACAGAGATAGACATGCGGGGCTTTGAATCCAGCATTCCTGTAGGTTTTTTCATCTATCCAATCAGCCAAGCTGCAGATATTACAGCCTTTGATGCTACTGTAGTTCCTGTAGGCGAGGACCAGGAACCAATGCTGGAGCAGTGCAGAGAAATTGTGCATAAGTTCAACAGCACCTATGGAGAGACTCTGGTGTTGCCGGAGATATTGCTGCCGGGAGATAAAGCATCAATGCGGCTCCCGGGCACCGACGGGCATACAAAAATGAGCAAGTCTCTGGGTAACTGTATTTATTTAAGCGACAACTCTAAACAAGTTAAAGAGAAAGTTATGTCGATGTATACTGATCCGGAACATTTGCGGGTTGAAGATCCCGGAAAAATTGAAGGGAATACAGTTTTTACCTATCTGGACGCATTTGCCACAGTGGAACATGTCGAACGCTTCTGGCCTGAATATTCACATCTGGATGATATTAAAGCCCACTACCAGCGTGGCGGACTGGGCGATGTTAAAGTGAAACTTTTTTTGATTGATGTGCTGGAAGATATTTTAATACCCATCCGTAAAAGACGTGCCTATTGGGAAGAACGTATACCTGAGGTTATTGGTATTCTGGAAGACGCCAGCATGGTGGCGACTGCCAAAGCACAAAAAACGGTGCAGCGCGTGCGCCAGTCTATGAGAATAGACTATTTTGACAACAAAGACTTCTACAAAGAATCGATGGAACGCTATCAGGAATAATTATTTTTTGCCATCAGACTAAGTCCTTCGGCACAAGCTTGCCCGGGCGTATTGACATTAGTAAAGACAGACCAGTCCGGCAAAACTTGCCGGACTTTTTTTTCATTTAAAAAATGAAAATCTCTTTCTCGCATAAAAGGTTCGAGTTTGCAGCGTTGTGACAGTATATGACTTTCTAATTGGGGTATCAGGCTTTGTGAATAAATTGCGTGAAAGATCTCCGGCCGCAGACGTGTGCTACCGTCCCTGCTCTTAAATTTGCGTTCCACGGCCACACCGGTACAGGGATGACAAGAATTCAACCTTGCCAGCAAAAGCTCCAGCAGCTCCAATTCAAAATTGGGCATGTCACAGGCTGTAAGGTAAATATATGCTGAAGCAGAAACGCTAAGGGCAGCGTGTATCCCGCTCATCGGTCCGCAGGATGGCAGCTTATCCCGTGTCAGTAAAACATTTTGATCCTGGTACAGGCCCGGTGAATTAGTTACCACGATTACTTCTTCAAAGTAATCTTCTAACTGATGAATTAAACTATGAACCAAAAGTTTTCCACTCCGGACGAGAGACTGCTTGTCTTGACCCATGCGCAAACTTTTTCCGCCCGCCAGAATAACGGCCGAGCGGCACAGCGTGTTTTTTATTGTATTTTTATTTTGAATATGCTTCATACCAACTTTAATCCTAGCACAGCAGGTCGCATAATAATGTAAATAGCAGGGACCAATATGGTAGACTGTTTTCGAATCACAAATCCTGCCATTTCATGTGCAGGCTGTTTTTAATAAAAAAGGAGGCCATTTAATGACCAAGAAGAAACAAGTAGTAATCCCTCATGTTAGTTCCTATCAATGTACGCTTTGCCAGAAAAAATTCCCTTATGATGCGGAATTATTGACCTGCCCTGATTGCGGTGAAAAAGGCATTCTGGACATTCTTTACGATTATGATGAAATCAAGAAAAATGTCTCACGGGAAAGTTTGTCCCAAGATCACACCAACACTATGTGGCGTTATAAAGCCTTTTTACCCCTGCAGGATCGTGATTTTACTCCTTTTCTGCGTGTTGGCTGGACACCACTGTATGAGTCTTTGCGCCTGTGCGATCAACTAGGTCTGAAAAAGCTCTACATCAAAGACGACGGTTTAAATCCAACTGCTTCTTTAAAAGACCGTGCCAGTGCTGTTGCAGTTGCTAAGGCGTTAGAGCTTGGATATGATACGATTTCTTGTTCTTCAACCGGAAATGCTGCCTCTTCTTGTGCCGGGAATGCTGCCCGTATGGGTTTGAAAAGCGTTATTTTTGTGCCGGAACGTGCACCTGAAGGTAAATTGGCTCAGATGTTGATTTTTGGTGCCCGAGTTGTTTCTGTTATAGGCGACTATAAAGATACCTTCGATCTTTCAAAGATGGCTATTGAAAAATACGGCTGGTTTAACCGTAATGCCGGTATCAATCCGGTAATGACGGAAGGCAAGAAAACGGTTTCGCTTGAGATTGCCGAACAGCTGAACTGGGAGCCGACCGATTGGGTTGTGCTTTCAGTTGGTGATGGCTGTACAGTCGGAGGCGTTTATCTGGGCTTCCGAGATCTTTATGAATTAGGCATGATTGATCGTATTCCCAAAATTCTTGGTGTGCAATCAACCGGGTGTTCACCTTTTGTTGATGCCGGTGTTGAGTCGAAAGCTTTGCTTCCGACAGAGGAGAACACATTGGCAGATTCTATTTCTGTCGGTGTGCCGCGAAATGTTGTCAAAGCGCAGCGTGCAGTAGCAGATTCGGGCGGACAGTGGATTGCAGTGCCAGATGAAGAGATTCTGGCTGCGATGAGCTTGTTAGGGCGCACCGAAGGCATCTACGGAGAACCTGCAGGTGTTACGGGTGCAGCCGGAATTAAAGCCGCACTTGCACAGGGTATAATTAAACCGCATGAAACCGTTACAGCCATTGTTACGGGCAACGGTTTGAAAGATACTAAAAATGCTCTGGCAGCAGCCGGAAGTTCGGTAAAGAGCAAGCCTAATCTGGAGGCGCTGGAAGCAAGCGGAATTCTGGACTAGACTTCTGATGATGTGAGCATGAGCGCGGCAGTAGCCGCGCTCATTTTTTATTGGGAGAAACATATGGATTATGAAAAACTCGGGCAATTTTACTTAGGAACAGTCAATAAAGACCTTAATGGAACGGGTGAGTCCGATTTTATGTTGTTTGACTCACGGGAATTGAGAACTCACGCAATTTGTTTAGGTATGACCGGAAGTGGCAAGACCGGTCTTGGTATTACCGTGCTGGAGGAAGCTGCCATGGATGGTATACCCGCCATCATCGTCGATCCTAAGGGAGACATGGGTAACCTGCTTTTGACCTTTCCGGAATTGACCGCAGAAGAGTTCCGTCCCTGGGTGCAGGAAGACGAGGCCAAAGCCAAAGGCATTACTATTGATGAGTTGGCTCAGGAAAAAGCCGATGTCTGGCGCACCGGTCTGACAAGCTCAGCGCAAACCGGAGATCGTATCCGTGTGATGCGTGAGCGCAGTGACTTTACTCTCTACACTCCGGGCGGGTTATTTGGCAGACCGCTATCTGTGGAAGGACTATTCAACGCACCGGAGGAAAAAGATACGGAAATAATTAATGACATGGTGATTTCAGCAGCCAGCAACCTTTTGCACCTGATCGGTATGGAAGCAGATCCTATCCAGAGCCGCGAGCATGTCTTTTTGTCTGAAATAATTCGTCAGCGTTGGAGCGAAGGCAAAGCAGTTGATCTGCCTCATCTGATTCAGGCTGTTCAAAATCCGCCACTTGGGACCATTGGTGTCATGGATATTGAAACTTTTTTTCCGGAGAAGGACCGGTTCAATCTGGCTTTACAAATTAATTCTATACTGGCATCTCCATCTTTTGCCAGCTTTTTGCAGGGTGAGCCGCTGAATATCGACAGCTTGCTTTATACAGCTGAAGGTAAGCCCCGTCTGTCAATTCTTTCTCTTTCCCATCTGTCAGAAACCAATCGCATGTTTTTTGTGACTATGCTGCTGAACCAGATGATCGCCTGGATGCGCAGCAAGCAGGGAACGGATAGCCTTAGGGCTCTCTTCTACATGGACGAGATCTTCGGCTATTTTCCACCGGTAGCCAATCCGCCATCCAAGTTGCCGCTGCTGACTTTGCTAAAGCAGGCGCGTGCTTATGGGCTGGGTATGGTCTTGGCTACTCAAAACCCTGCTGACCTGGATTACAAAGGTCTTTCCAATATAGGTACCTGGTTTATCGGGCGCCTTTCCACAGAGCGTGATCGTTCACGTTTGCTGGAAGGAATGGTGGATATTGCTCATGTTGGTCTGGAACGAGGAAGTCTCTCAGATACAATTGCTAATTTGGAAAAGCGTGAGTTCCTGGTCCGGCGGCCTTCAGAGAAAGAGCCGACACTGTTCACGACCAGATTCTGCATGTCATATCTGGCCGGACCTTTAACCAGGGAGCAGACTGCACTGCTCTCGCGAGAAGGATTGGATACTGCAAATGTAAAGGAGCCTGATGAGGCTTTTGCAACAAGTACAGCTGCGCCTGCTGCAGCAGCTGCTACTGCTAAATTGCAGGAGCAAGCCGCTGCCAGTGAATCTGAAGAAGTTGCGAGCGGTCAAATCACGCAGTCGCCAGTGCCAGCAGCAGGGATTCCTGTGCATTATCTGCACGATGCTACAGCTCGGGGCGGAAAATATGTTCCTGCTTTGCTCGCTTATCTCAGCATTCATTATGATAATAAAAAGCATTCAGTTACTAAGAACCGCGAGCTGGTGCGCATCACTCCCCTGAATGATGGTCTGGTCACAGTTGACTGGAATCAATCCATGCTCTTCAGGCCGGATGAAATTAACGGTGCAGACCAGCCCCCTGCGGACGCCACCTATGCTGCTCTGCCAGACGCTGCCCGCAAAAAAACTAATTTTACGCAGTGGCAAAGACAGGCAGTGGATTATGCTTACCATAATGACTCTTTGGATTACTATACTCATAAAAAGCTGAACATGTTCTCAGAACCGGGAGAGACGGAACGGGACTTCGTTGCCCGGGTGCAATTGTTCGCACGTGAACAGCGGGATGCTGTTCTGGATAAGCTAAAGCAACAGTATGAGAAAAAGCAAAAATCTTTGGCGGGCAGGATTTCAAAGGCTGAGGAAAGAGTTGATCGTGAAACTGAGCAATCCAGGGATGCCAAAAGACAGACTGCTATATCATTTGGTTCAGCTGTTTTAGGTGCACTGTTGGGCAAATCATTAATTACTCAATCTTCAGTTGGAAAAGCAGGAACTGCGGCCAAAAGTGCCAGTCGTTCCAAAAGACAGGCCGAAGACATTGTGCGTGCTGAGGAGGCCCTTAAACGCTTAGTTGATGAAAAAACAGAACTTGACACAGAAATGGAACAAGCTTTAAGTGAGTTGTCAGAAATGTATGACAATGTGGCTCTGGCTGTGGAAAAAGTGCCGATTAAGCCGTTGAAACGCGATATAACAGTCAAAGCTTTTGCTCTTATCTGGGTACCGGAGGCAAAGTTTAGCTAAGAAATCTGATTTTGTACAGCTTTTATTAAATCTTCAACCATTTGTTGGCGGGGAGTGAGCATATCCACTCCCTGATCAACCAACTGCAGAAAATGATCTGTTATGCGGTCTGCATCGAGTCTGACGCCCTGCAATATTTCACTTATTTCATTAATAAAATCGCCATCCAGCGCATCGCTGTAGATTACGGCATTAACTATTATGCCTTCTCTGACTGTAAAACCTAATTTTACTTCCCCCCAGCTTAGTCGGCCTGTATCGATTTCCAGATCAAAGGGCACAGTCTTTCCATAGCGCCATTTCCATGAAGAATATTTCTCTTCCAATGCGGCCAGCTTACTGTTAGAGGAAAATTCATCGATATTCATTGTTTCAATATTATGATTCCGGCCGTAACGTTCAACAAAAGATTTGCTGACGGCTTTCGCCAGCATCGGCAGACTAAGATCGGGTTGAAATTCACACAAGTTACCTACGCGGGAGCGCACGGAGGCTATTGCTTTGGACTTCAGTTTAACATCCGACACGGTGAGCAAATCAACCATACGTTCAAAATCGGAATTAAACATTAAAGTACCATGATGCAAACCAACCCCTTGGGAAAAACGAAAAGCATTGCCGGAAAATTTCTTTCCGTCTATAAGAATATCATTACGTCCGCTGCGTTCGGCCTTTATGCCCAGGTCCAAAACAGCGTTTAATATTACTTTAAAACTCTCATCAAGATCCAGCTTTGACTGAGGCAGAATAATTGAAAAATTCAGATTACCCAGATCATGATAGACTGCACCACCTCCGGTACTGCGGCGTGCCAGATAGCCGCCATCCATTTCCAGTTTCGAGCAGCGGCACTCTGACCAGGCGTTCTGGTTTCTGCCAATTACAACAGTGTCGTTATTTTGCCAGAGAAAGAGGATAGCACTATAGCGTCTCAGCTCAGAGTCGCTGGAGTCACTTTGACACAGACCCATAAGATAGTCTTCCAGGGCCAAATTGTGCCAGGGATTAGTACGATCGGTTGAAAGCAAAAAGACGGGTTTAGTTGTCATGTATATTCTCCAATTGTATAATTCAGATTTTCAAGGCCAATAATCTGTAAAGACCGTGTTTTTTAAACTAATCTGCTGAAACATTATAAGGCAAAACATGGAGAGCGCAAGACTCTTAAGATCGGTATACTGAAGGCAAAGCTGATTATAAATGAGTTATGAAGTAGAGAAAGGAATTAATCCGATAATGCTTGATCCACGAGATAAAGAATTTCAAGAAAAAGAAAACTATGACACACAGGATTTATTGAGTTTGATAGCTTTTCTGCGCAGCGAAAACGGCTGCCCCTGGGACCGTGTTCAGAACCATGATTCAATTCAGGAAAATATGCTGGAAGAGGCCTACGAAGCTGTTGATGCGATTCAGCTACAGGATGATTCCAAGCTGTGTGAGGAATTAGGAGATGTTTTGATGCAGGTTGTTTTTCATGCCCAGCTGGCTTCCGAGCGCAAAGCATTTGATTTTTCAGATGTATTGAATGGTTTATGTAAAAAGTTGATATCCCGGCACACACATCTGTTTGGCGAAGATTGTGCTCTTACAGCAGAAGAAGGACTGGACACCTGGACCAAGAATAAAAAACTTGAACGTAACTACGATAGAACATCACAGATGCTAACTGACGTTCCGCAATCAATGCCGGCACTGATGCGGGCAGCAAAACTGCAAAAGCGTGCTGCCAAGGTCGGTTTTGACTGGCCGTCTCCACAGGGGGCACGTGAAAAAATGCAGGAAGAGCTGGCAGAATTGGAACAGGAATTAGCGCACCGCAAAAAAGCTGACTCTTACTCCGGGGATTCAAAAGTAGAGCGTGCGATTCAGGCTGAGGCAGGTGATCTGCTGTTTGCAGTAGTTAATTATCTGCGGCTAAACGATATAGAACCGGAGTCAGCACTCACCCGCAGTTCAGAAAGTTTTATCCGTCGTTTTCAAAGCATGGAAAAAATAGCTGCTGAAGCAGAAACAGATTTGGACTCGGGTCTGTCCCTGGAAGTATTAGATGAGTATTGGAATGAGGCAAAAAGGCGCGAAGTCAGGAGAAAAAAAGAATGAGATTAGATAAGTATTTAAAGGTATCGAGAATTGTGAAGCGCCGCACGGTGGCCAAGCAAATAGCAGATGCAGGTCGGATCAGTGTGAATGGTATAAAAGCTAAACCGGCAACCGAGCTTAAAGTCGGAGATATTCTTGAAATTGGTTATGGACAGGGTAAAACCAAGTTGCGTGTCCTGGAATTGCGCTCTTCGGCCCGTAAAGATGAAGCTGAAACGCTTTACGAATTACTTGAAAATGATTAAATAACATATTACAAACAAATAGCAGACAAATGATATTTGTTTCAAATGTGAATAAATATACTGTCAGAGCTTGCAAAAGGGAACAAACTCCTTTACCATTATTTTACTAGAGTAGATGTCTATACGACAGGAGATCAGATATGGCAGGCGAGGCGGCAAATAAAAACAAAAGTTTGCCCGGAGCAGACAAAGTGCGTAATCGTTCTGCACGCGCCTATCTTTTACGCATATTTTTGGCAGTTATGATTGTGCTCTTGACGGCCGTCTGCACCAATCTGTATTTTCAGCAAGAAGAAGAATATCAGCGTTTAAATTTAGAGCAGGAACAAATGCAGCGACACTTGGATTCACTTTATGAAGAATACGATGAGTTAAGCCGGCAATATGAAATGTTGGATTCAGATGAATACATTGAAGTTATTGCACGTGATTACCTGAATATGTGTCGTCCGGAAGATATTTTGATCATCAATAGCAACGAAACCATATCCAAAATGACCTAAAGAATCTGGTATTTCAAAAACACCAACCATTTGTTGGATAGTATTATCCCATTTGTAAATTTCATCGTCTGTAGCGAAATAAAATATGTTTTCATCATTCGTCCATATAGAAAGAGCGCCTCCGTAATTATAGGTATTATAAGTGTATATAGGAAAAGAGAACAATTCTATTAAATTTACTCCGTCATATTTGAATAATTTGCCAGGGAAAGTCCCCCATCTATAGGTCGTGATAAGAACATTTGTTTCATCAATCACGTATAAATCTGTAAAAGAATAGTGATAATTGCTAGTTTTTTTTACAAAAGAATTTCCATCGAAA
>CAZVVR010000006.1:0-19639 GCA_964630605.1 uncultured Mageeibacillus sp.
CTTTATCAAAACAACGATTCGCTTTTATCGTCCAAAAGTGTACACGAAATTAGTAGTTTTGGGGTAATTAAGCAAGTCTTGCGCAGTACCGATGCTGTTTCTTTTATGTATGAAAAAGTGGCAAGTAAAGAAGTCGAGCGAGGCGAACTGTCCTATTTAGAAATAGAAGGATTTCACATCGAGCGTCCCCTGTATTTCATTTATCCGGGAAATAGTTTAATAAGCGGGAGAATAGAATTGTTTTATGAAAATTTACTTAACATTCGCAGTCAGTAAGTGTGAAAATCTGATTCTTAATTGCCTTTGACAGCAGATCTTGCATATTACTCTGGGTCAACTGTATGTTTTACATCTACAGATCCAGCGGAAGCTTCTTCCAGGACCAAAGCAGAATCAGAAACTGCAGACTACCGGTGATAAAAAGAACAAATTCAATCTGAATAACGTCTGCTAAGGGGGCGAAGATTACGGTCCCCAGCGGGATGGCAGCAGAGCCTATCATATAAAGCACGGCAAACACCCTGCCGTGGAAGGATTTCTCCACATTTTCCTGCAATAAAACTGTGACGGTAGTTGTATAGAAAGGTACTACAACACCACTGAGAAACAGCACCAGGGCAAAGAAAACAAAGATGTTCACATTGGTTATGCCTAATGTTGCCAGCGACAGAGTAAGCACTGCCAAAATTATGCCTACGCCCCGGATGGTTCTGATACGGCTCTTGAACTCGCCTTTGGCAGAGACCAGCACACCGCCCAGTGCCATACCGGCAAAAAGGGAAGTTTGAGCAGCGGTAACATACCAGACTTCAAGGCCGAAATGTCGCCTGATAAATAAGGGCAGCAGAGTAGCGATCGGCGCCAGCAAAATCATAAACATGGCGTAGATCGTCATTAGCTTTTTGATAAAAGGTTTGCAGCTGATGTAACGCAAACCCGCCTTGAATTCTCCGATCCGTCCGCTGTCGTCTACTTCCAATGCTTGACTTATACACTGGTCTTCGGAATTAACATACTCAGTTTTCAGATTTTCCGCAAAGAGGGTGTTGTCATCTGTGCCCGCTGTTTCCACGGCACCGCCGGGAAACCCCCAGGCAAAGTCAGCTGGCTTTTTATTGACACCAAAAGCGTTGGCAACTTTCCCGGTGTCTTGCTGGGGGATGGGCAGGGCCAGCATGATAGCTATTGCAATTATTGCTGTAGCAACATCAATCATAAAGATAGCCCAGATCGGCAAAATTACAATCATGGTTGCACCCAGAATGGGAGAAAGCAGGTGGGTAATATTGCCAATAGTATTGTAAATACCGTTGCTGCGAATCAGGCTTTTTTTAGGAACGATTTGCGGAATCAGCGCCGTTATGGCAGGACCCTGAATGCCTCCACCCAGAGAGCGAATGGCCGAAACCAGAAAAATCAGCCAGATATGTTCAAAACCATATATAAAAAGAATGGCTACAACTAATGAAGCCAGAGCGATCCCACCGTCGGCCAGAATAATCAGCCAGCGTCTGTCATAACGATCTGCCCAGACACCGGAAACCAAAGCGATCAATAGCTGCGGGAGAAAGGATGCTATGGTCATAACAGTAAGAGCTAGCCCGGAGTTGGTACGGAAAGTTACATACCAGATCAGTGCAAATTGTACTAAACCGGTGCCCAAAGTTGAAGCTGCCTGACCTGAGTAAAAAGCCGCTAAAACATATTGCCACGGCGCAAATGTCTTTTTTGCATTTATATCCATAAACGATCGTATTATATCACTATAAGATTAAAAATATTTCATCTGCTGATAGCAGCACCAACGATACCGGCATCATTACCAAGTTTCGCAGGAATTATTCGCGGTATCGGTTGACCTGTGCGCGTTAGCAATTGGTCTGCGACTGCTTTTTGCAGCTTTAAATAATATTTTTCTTTCTGCTGGCTGATGCCGCCGCCCAGAGCGATAATTTCCGGCTGCAGGACGGTAGTCAGAGAAGCGATGCCGACAGCAAGATAATGGGTGTAAAGATCTACCGAGTGCCGGGCCGCAGGATCTCCTGAGTCAGAAGCTTCGAATAATTCACGAATAGTGTAGGGAAAAGAAGAATCCAGCGACTTGTTTGCCAACAGCATGGAATCAGGATAGCGCTGCAGGGCTTTATCCGCTTCCCGGCGCAAAGCCCGGGTAGAAACATAGGCTTCCAGGCAACCTTTGCGCCCACAGGTGCAATCTTCCCCGTCGGCGACCAGGGTAAAATGTCCGGGTTCAAACCCAAAGCCGGTTGCACCGGCAAAAATTTCACCGCGATAAAGAAAGCCTCCGCCCAGACCGGTTCCGAGGGTTAGCAACATACTGTTCGGATAATCCTGTAAAGCACCATATTTGAACTCGGCCCAAGCTGCGCTGTCTGCATCATTGACAATCTGGATTTCATGTCCGGGAAAATACGACTGCAATTCAGAAAAAAGATTTGCATTCTCCCAACCGAGATTAGGGGCATTAATAACATTGTGTGTTTCCGGGTGAATCGGGCCCGGTACACCTACACCCACACGACAAACCAAATCACGCTGTTTTTGCCCGAATTTTTTCAAAACAGATTGTCCCAGCTGACCAATATCAGCGGCAATTCCTTTGAGGCCGCCTTTGACATCGGTGTTGCACGTTTGTTTATAGTGGAGCCGACCCTTTTGATCCACCAAAGCGGCAGCTATGTGGCTTCCGCCCAAGTCTATACCCAGAGAATATTCCATATCGAACCCCCTGATTTTTTGTCAATCTATGGTAGATTATGACTAAGTATAACAATTATATCCGGTGTAACCAATTTGTCCATTTATGGGAACTTAGTTTGCGCAGCGGATTAATATTCGAAGAAAGCGGCTTTTTGTGGATTCAAGAAAAGCAAAAATTAATGTATTTTACGCGGAACAGAACCCGGTTCTGAAAGAAAAGCTTTTTGCAGACATGATGAGGCACAGTGGTGACTGGCCTGACGACAGAGCATTCTTGCTCGTGCCGGAATGGCAAAAGGCTGATCTGGAACGGGCTTATCTCGAACAGCCCGGTACCAACGGCTTAATGATGGCGGAGGTTTTATCTTTTAGTCGCTTAGCTCAACGTATTTTTTCCGAGGCCGGAGGAGCAGAAGCAAAAACACTTTCCCGGGCCGGCAAAGCGATGTTGATCCAACGCTTGTTACTGAAACATGAAGATAAATTTCGCAGATTTCAGAGGCTGGCTCAGAGTCCGGCCTTTGCCGCAGAAATGGCAGAGGTAATGGGCGACTTTTACCGCTATGATATCTCAGCAGAAGATCTGCGCTATGCCTCAGCTGCTGAAGAATCCTCTGTACGGGAGATAACTCAGGATAAGCTGGCAGATTTCGCCAGCTTGAAAGACCTGTTGGAAGACTCGTTTGCGCAGATGGATCTCGTGGATCGTGACAGCAATCTGGACCGTGCCTGCAAGATAATCGAAAACCCGGCAAAATATCCACGGCTGAATTTTCTCTCTGCGTTGCACGTATTTATATACGGTTTTGGCAGCGAGCGTGCACTGACAGTACAGGAAAAAAATATCCTTCGGGCACTGTCCCAACGAGTGCAGTCAATGACTATATATGTGTTAGCTGATGAACCCGGCAGCAGAAAATTATCCTTTGACATCGGCCGCCGGAGCTTGCTTGATATCAAGACAACATACCCTGAGGCTGAACTTGTAAAACTGAGCTGTCCCGCTGTTATGCCGGCTGAGGTTAAGGTTGTTTTGGCTGACAGCCTTAACGATGAGCTTAATTATATAGCCGGAGAAATCCGGGCCTTGCTTTTCGAAAAAAAATACCGGAGAAGAGATATCGCGGTGGGGCTGTGTGAAACTGAGACCACTACAGCAGAGCTTGATGCCGTTTTTGCTGAATATGGCATAGACTCGTATATTGACACCGGACGTCAACTTAACCAATCTTCCTGCCTGCGGGCTCTGTCACAGATTTTGGAACTCTCAGTGGACAACTTTAGTTTTGCCACCGTGATGCAATATCTGCGTTGCGGCCTTTCTGGTCTGAGTGAGACAGAAATAGATGTTTTTGAGAATGTTTGTTTGTCAGCCGGAGTCGATAACGCATCGGCTTTAAAGCGATTCTGTGACTTGGAAGCAAGACAGCTATCTTTCTACGAAGACATCTCTGATGATAGTGAAATTGCCGCAGCAGTACAAAAAGTCTGCGCTCACCTGCAACAAATATTTGCCTTTTGTGCTGAAATGAGGCAGCAACGGACAGCGCAAAGCAAGCTTGCTTATTTATCCCAATATCTTCTCGGTGAAATAAATACCATATTTAATGAAAAAACTTTTCAGGAACAGGTAGAAGCAGAAAAAGAGCTCCTGTTGCAGCAAAAACATGAACAGGAAGCTCTCAATCTGGTTGCAGCCTGGAACGCCCTGATTGATTTAACGCTTGAAGCACAAGTGGTATTGCAGGATGAACGAATGTCTCAAAAACACTTCACGCAAATGTTCATGGCGGGGCTCGGAGGTTTGACACAATCTTCGATTCCGGTGGGCATTGACCGGGTACGCGTTGGTACTTTAGCTCAAATTATCGATTTTCCCGCAAAAGTCATCTACCTGGTAGGGGCTGACTCAGATCATTTCCCGGCTTCCGGACCCAAAGAAGGTTTTTTACGTGACGAAGAACGCGAATGGCTATCTTTTCACACTGAATCCAAGCTGCCAAATCGCCTGGACAATCTCAGTGTTAACCAAGCCCTGATTAATTATCGCCTGCAAACCCAGCCTGAAAGCCTGCGTGTTTCGGCAGCTACAAAGTCTGAAGATAATCTCTCTTTGCAAGTACAGGAATGGAAAAATGCAGCGGAAACAGATTGTACGCTGCTTGGAGATGATGGAGAAGCAGATGCCCGTTGGAATATTTTTAAATACGCCAAACGCGGCTTGATTTTTAATAAAGAAAAAAGCAGTTACAGCTTATGGCGCAATGCTGTCAGCATCATCGGTCGCAGAAAGGGTAAAGAGTTAATTAAAGATACGCTGCAATTGAATTTTTTCCAGCAGCCGGCAATATTTACTCTCAGAGATTGCAGCTACGAAGTAATGCAACCCCGGCAAATCAGCATTTCTGCTTTGCAACGTTACAATTACTGCCCATTCCAATATTTTGTAGATTACGGTCTGAATCTGCGCGAGCGTGATATCGCCGAAGACAATCCCAGAGAGCAAGGTTCCTTTATACATTATCTACTGGAACAAGCGCTGAACGATCTGAGGGGTCGCCTGCAGCAGGTGGAAAAACATGAATTTGAAAAAGTGACGGAAAAATGGCGCCAGCAGATAAGCAGGGACTACCTGATTAAGTTTTATAAGCAACTGGTCACAGAACCGGGTTTTTACATTTATGGACGTCCGGAAATATCAGGCATGATCGGAGAACGCCTGATTCAGCATACAGCAGCGACACTGAAATTTACGACCGGCAAATTGGAGGCGGACGCTCTGGGTTTTTATCCCTACGCGATGGAATGGAAATTTCCCCGGGACGATGATTTCAATCCCTACATTTTGGAGGTAGACGGAGAAGGGGTTGTTTTGCGTGGCTTGATTGACCGTGTGGATGTAGATCCAGATCTTGAAAAATACAGGCTTTATGACTTTAAGCGCAGTGAGCGCTCCAATAAATTAAGCCAGGTCGGACTCGTGGATGGCACAGATATTCAATTGCCTATTTACCGAAAAATCTGGCAGCATGCAAATCCTCAAATGCAGGTAGACGCCTCATTGCTGTTATTTTTTGAAAATAGGGCTGAAAACAATAAAAATCGGCTGTCACATATTTACCAAACGGAAGATGAGTATTTGCGTAAGCTGAACAATAAAATAAAAAACCAAAAAACGGATCAACTGGAGAGGGACAGTGAGTACGCAATTCTGGTTGCTGAAAAAAGTATCCGTTCCATCAGGCAGGGTGTTTTCCCGGCCAAACCGGTTAGACGCTCAGATAATGACGGGGGTTCACCCTGCCGCTACTGCGATTACCGGGGGCTTTGCTATTACGATGCACCCAGTTTGCCGCCGGCTCCGGCTACAATTGACCGGGAGGAGCTGGAACAGATAAAGAGGCGGCGTTTGCTTGAAGCCGGTCAAAGTGAATCATAGATAAAAGCAGCTCATCAGTAGCGAAACAGATGGTGTTTTTTAAAATATGTCGTATGACGGAGGCTAATTTATGAAAGAATACTCTGCCCTGCGTAATCGTATCGGCTACGGTATCGGCACCATCGGCCGCGATATGGTGGCTGCCATGGTCAGCCTTTATCTCATGTTTTATGTCACGGACGTCCTGCGCATGTCCAACGAAACTCTGGCCAGCCTCACAGTGATTATGGTTTTCATGCGTATCTTTGATGGCATCAACGATCCCTTTATGGGTACTTTGGTCGACAGTACGCAGACGCGCTGGGGTAAGTTTAAACCCTGGATCTTTGGCGGAGCGATTGTCTGGGCTATTTTCCACGTGCTGATGTTTGTTGATACCGGCTTAAGCGGTGTGCCGTATCTTATTGTCTTTACCCTGCTCTATCTGGGCTGGGAGATTTCCTACACCGCCAACGACATCGCTTACTGGTCCATGATTCCTTCTCTCTCGCGCGATCAAAAAGAGCGAGAGAAAATTGGCTCGGTAGCGAGGATTTTTGCCAATCTGGGTATGTTCGCCTTTATTGTCGCTCTGATTCCGGTGACGAATTTTCTGGGAAAACTCACCGGCAGTCTGCAAACCGGCTGGTTACTGCTGGCCGTTATAACAGCGGTTCTGATGCTGATCTTCCAGTTTATTTCCCTGGGAGCAGTTAAAGAAGAGAAGATTCCCGTTAAAAAGGGTGAAAAGACCGGATTTCTGGAGTTGTTTAGTATTATTTTCAAAAATGACCAGCTCCTGATCGTGACCTTTGCCATGCTCTTTTTCATGAGCGGCTATACGGCGACCACCGGTCTGGGCATTTACTATTTCAAATATATCTACGGTGATGAAAATATGTATTCTGTTTTCGCCCTGATTTTGGGTGTTTCACAGATAGTAGGTTTAGTTATTTTCCCTTTGCTTTCAAAAAGGATCAAGCGCCGCCGGATCTTCACGCTGGCAATTGCGCTGGTTCTTATAGGTTACGCTGCTTTTTACCTGGCACCTGCTGACATTATTTATATCGGCATAGCGGGTATTTTCATCTTTGTGGGTCAGGCTTTTATTCAGGTGCTGATGCTGATGTTTATCGCCGACAGCGTCGAATACGGTCAGTGGAAGTTCGGCAAGCGCAATGAAAGTGTGACCTTTTCGCTGCAGCCGTTGATTTATAAGGTGTCAAATGCAATCGCGACCGGGCTGATCGGCTTTACCGTTATCCGCAGCGGGATCAAGGAGGCTGAGCTTCCGGGAGATGTGACAGCGCAGGGCAGCGCGATATTGAAAAGCAGCATGCTGATCTATCCGGCGGCCTTTGTCGTGGTTGCATTTGTAGTGGTCTTCTTTTTTTACAAAATAGATGAGGAGTTCTATGCAAAAATCTTGCGGGAAAATAAGGCGGCCGAAAAAGCCATCCTGGCAGAGCAGAAGGACTAAAATGTCTTTTGAGATTTCAAAATAGGAGGGTCATGATGATTAACAAAAAGAGCAGAGTGAAAGATGTGTACGCTACGCCGGTAGGCAGAGACGTGATCGATAAATTATTATTGCAGCTGGATCGTCCGGCCCGCCTGGTCACAAATCCGCTGGTATCCAACTTACGTATGAGCACGATAGAAAGGCTCAGCCGCAAACAGCTGAATACTGATTTCTGGGATACTTTTTACTGGCTCGTGAATCTTGAGCAGGACAGACCCGGCGAAAGTCATCCCGATCCCAGCCAAAGCTGGTGGAAAGAGGCAGTTTTTTACCAGATCTACCCGCGTTCCTTTGCTGACAGCAATGCTGACGGTATCGGAGATATCAATGGCATCCGCTCCAAGCTCGATTATTTGCAAAGTCTTGGCGTTGACGCCCTCTGGCTGTCACCTATCTACGATTCTCCTAATGATGATAACGGCTATGATATCCGTGACTACAAGGCGATCATGGATGAGATGGGAACGATGGAGGATTTCGACCTGTTGCTGGAAGAAGTGCACAAGCGCGGTATGCGCCTGATCATGGACCTGGTCGTCAATCACACCTCAGATGAGCATGCCTGGTTTCAGGAAGCTTTGCACGATCCGGACAGCCTCTATCGCTCCTATTATTTTTTCCGCCCCGGAGCAAAAGGTCTGCCCAACAACTGGCGTTCATTTTTCAGCGGACCGGCCTGGCGTTACTACCCGGAACAGGATGTCTACACCTTGCATCTTTTTTCGGAAAAACAGCCTGATTTGAACTGGGATCATGAACCTGTGCGCAAGGATATCGCGGAGATGGTGCGCTGGTGGTTGGAAAAAGGCGTCGACGGTTTTCGCCTCGATGTCATTAACTACATCTCAAAGCGAGAAGGGTTGACGGATGGCGATAAGACCATAGGTAATCTCATAAATTTCATTGGAATAGAGAACTACTATTACGGTCCCAATCTCAACAAATATCTCAGGGAGCTGCGGCAAGAAGCTTTCGATCCTTACCATGCTTTCTCCGTTGGCGAGACCCCCGGAATCGGTCTTGAGATGGGCCGGCTTCTGAGCGGTGAAGACAGAAAACAGCTTGATCTAGTCTTCAATTTCGACCAATTGGAACTGCCGGGCAAATGGAAATACGATAACTATATTTATGATCTCAATTATTTAAAAAACTACTACATTAAATACCACACGCGTCTGAGTGACAATGACTGGATGTCTGTTTTCTGGGAAAATCACGACAATCCGCGCATGGTCAGCAAAGTGAATCCTGATCCGAAACAGCGACGTCCTCTGGCCAAGCTTCTGCTGGTGTGGCTTTTGACCATGAGAGGCACACCCTTTCTTTATCAGGGGCAGGAACTGGGTGAGGTCAACCAAAAATTCAGATCAATCAAGGATGTGCGCGACGTCGAAGCTCTTAATATGTTCGAGGAATTACGCGCCCGGGACGGAGAAGACGCAGCCTGGGCCACAATCTTAGCCGGTAGCAGAGATCATTCGCGAGTGCCGATGAACTGGGATGAATCTGCGGGCAACGGTTTCAGCAAGGTTGAACCCTGGCTGCCGCGGCCTGAACGAGACAACGGCTGGAGTGTTGCTGCACAGGAAGAGGATGCCGATTCCGTGCTCAGCGATTTCCGCAAGCTGACAGCGCTGCGTAAAAAGTATCCGGCCCTGCGCCGAGGCAGCATCACCTTTGTCAAAGCAAAAAAGCACAATTACTTTGCATATGTGCGCGAATGGCAGGGAGAAAGAATACTTGTAGAATTCAATCTTTGCGACTTAAGTCCCGTGCGGTCACAGGCTGCCGCCAGCGACAAACTGCTTTATACTAATATGAAACCGGCAAGCGAGCAAAAGACGGGTCGGCGCAAACTTCAGCCTTACGGGGCTGCTGTTTATTTATGTTCGTAATCTTGAGAAAGCAGGAGGCTTATGCTTAAAAGAGCAGTTAAGGAATTTGCCTTACGGGCGCAGCAGAGATTAACCACCGAGATTAAGCAAAACGCTTCTCAAATGGGCATTAGCCCTCAAGGTATCAGCCAGGCAAGTGAAAAAACAGTGCCGGTCGGAACTGACACAGAGCGAAGAGAACGCCTGCGCAGGCAACTGATTAATGACATCCGCCGGCAGGAAAAAAAGAAGGCTAATTATACGGCTGCCTATAATAAAGTTTTGTCCGATGCAGCCTTTAGCTGTTTTTTCAGCTTGATCGCCCTGCGTTTTCTCGAATCAAATGATTTTTTGCCTGCCGGAGAAGGGCTTTTTACGACTCAAAACATGAATTTGCCGCCATTTTTGAGCAAAGAGGGACTGGCCGGCTTAAATTTAAATCCCTGTGAACAAAAACATCTTGCACGTCTGCAGCGCCAACAAAATAATGATGAACTCTTTACATTCCTTTTTATAAAAAAATCACAAAAACTGGAAGCTGATCATCCTTCTTTTTTTCTTGGTCTTGGAGTTCCGGATTATTCCGAGCTGCTATTCAGTCTTTCGCATGAGAATGAGGACAGTCTGCTGTTGCAGTTGCTCCGTACTATTCCCGAAGCTGATTTTGATTTGCGCCGGCGGGGGCAAGTGGAGATAATAGGCTGGTTTTACCAGTACTATATAGAGCAGCAGCGTGATGAAATTATCAGCCTCAATGTTAAAAAGATCAAAAAAGCAGATATTCCGATAGCAACGCAGGTTTTTACCCCGGATTGGCTGGTGCGTTATTTATTGGACAACTCACTGGGCCGTTACTGGCTGGAGCGCAATCCGGACAGTGCCTTGCGGGAAAAACTAGAATTTTTTGCAGCAGCAAAATCTGAAAACAAGTCTGATTTAAGTAACCATGCAGTCCGACAAATTAAGCCGCAGCAACTGACCATGTTAGATCCTTGTGTCGGCAGCGGACATATATTGCTTTATGCCTTTGACCTATTGATGAATATTTACCAGGAATGTGGTTATGATCCCGCCCGGGCTGCTCGTGAAATTGTGCGCAATAATTTGCATGGCATGGATATTGACCCGCGTGTAGTATGCCTGGCAAATTTTGCTGTCACTATGAAAGCGCGCAGCTATGATCCTGAATTTTTTGACAGCGGAATAAAAACGCAAATCTTTTCGTTTGAACAGAGCAATAATCTAGATTCCGTCTGGCCGAAAACCCTGGAAATGGCGGAAACAGAGGCGACCCAAACCGGTGAGTATTTGCTGGCTGCTTTTCGGGAAGCGAAAGAGATTGGCTCTTTGCTTCAGGTCGAAACCCGTAACTACAGTAGTTTTATCCGTCAACTTGATCTGCAGGCAGCCAAACTGGATCCAGCAGTTATGGAAAATATTTTCTGGCTCCAAGAGATTTATCCCGTGCTAAAAAACCTGGCGCAACAGGCACAGAGCCTTTCCCGCAAATACTGCGTTGTTTGCACCAACCCACCTTACATGAACAGATTTACCGGAATTCTGAAATCATTTGTGCAAAAAAATTATTCTGATTACAGCCGTGATCTGTTCAGTGTCTACATTTACCGGAATTTTCTTTTTTGCCGTCCGGACGGTTATTCGGCATTGATGACACCCTATGTCTGGATGTTTATCAAAAGCTATGAAAAATTGCGACGTTTTATAATCGGAGAAAAAGCGATCACCACTCTTGTTCAGCTGGAGTATTCGGCTTTTGACGCAGCAGTCGTCCCTCTTTGCGCTTTCGTTCTCAAAAATACGTCAGTTGCAGGCAAAGGACTTTATATCAAATTGTCCGAATTTTCCGGCGGGCTCAAATTACAGAGAAAAAAGCTGCTTGAGGCTCTCGAAGCGGATAATTGTTCTTTTTTTTATGAAAGCGATGCCAGCAATTTTTGCAAACTGCCATCAACACCAATTGCTTATTGGGCCAGTGAGCAGGTTTTTAATATTTTTGAAAAAGGGGTTCCTATGCATCAGCTGGTCGAGGCGCGCCAGGGTCTGGCCAGTGGGGATAACGCCCGTTTTTTGCGACTTTGGTTTGAGGTGAAACTGGAAAAAATAAAATTTGATGCCAGCTCAGTGCAGGATTTTCATCGTTCAGAAAAGCTGTACGCACCACATGATAAGGGCGGACGCTATCGACGTTGGTATGGCAATAACGATTATGTGATCAAATTTGACCGGGAAAATTTCAAGATACTGGCCGGATTAGGCAACTGCTTGCCTTCGCGGCAATTTTATTTCCGTGAAGCTATCAGCTGGAGTCTTATTACCAGCGCAGGTTTTAGCGCTCGCTATCGCAGAAAAGGCAGCGTTCCCAATGTAGCCGGAAACTCGGCTTTTTCCGATGATCCCGGCTTGCTAAAATACTTGCTGGCTTTGCTCAGCACGCCAATTGCTGATTATCTTTTCAAAATGTTGAACCCCACCCTGAATCTCAACGTAGGTGATTTTGATAATTTTCCTGTTATTACCCACATGAAAGATAGGGAAAAAATACATCAACTGGTAACTGACTGCATCAATTTGGCTAAGTCAGACTGGGACAGTTTTGAAAACTCGCCTGATTTCGTTTGTGATCCGTTAGCTGATTTCCCCCTGTTTCAAGCAAATTATCTTAGCAACCTAAATGAGAAGCAAATAGCAAAAACACCACCTCCGCAATCTTTGTCCCAGGCTTATGATTATTTAAAAACACTTTTCAAAGAGCATTTTGAATTGCTTAAGCAAAAGGAAGCAGAGTTGAACCGAATATTTATCAATCTATATGATCTCGGTAAAGAGTTGGAAGCTGCGCCCAAAGACCGCAATATAAGCAGCAGGCTTATATACGATGTTGAAGCTGACGTCCCGGAACAAACGCGGGAAAACCGTTACATTCTTTACAAGAGAGATGTTGTGAAAAACTTTATATCCTATGCGGTCGCCTGCATTTATGGCCGCTACTCTTTAGATGAACCTGGAATTGTTTTCGCCGGCGACAAAATAGATGTTGATCGGTATACGACTTTCCGGCCCAGCAGAGATGGTGTTGTGACTTTAAGTGACAGGGAATATTTTGACGATGATATTGTCAATCGGCTGGCTGTTTTTGTTGAGAAAATTTATGGTAGCAGTAAATTAGAAGAGAATTTAAATTTTATTGCTTCGGGCTTGTCCAAAAACTTCAAGTTGGGCGATGATCCCCGCTCTTCTATACGCTCTTACTTTTTACGAGAATTTTACAAGGATCATTGCAAAAAATACTCGGTCAGCGGTTCAGGTAAGCGTCCCATCTACTGGCTGTTTGACAGTGGAAGAGAAAACGGATTCAAAGCTTTTGTTTACCTGCATGCTTTTAACAAGAATACGTGCGGACTGATCAGAAAAAAGTACCTGCAGCGGCAAATCCGCCGCTACAAAGACGAGCTGCAAGATTTACAAGCTTTGACAGCGGAGAGACTTTGCGTGATCAGCCCTTCTGAACAAAAGCGCCGACAGGTAAAATTGCAGCGGCAATTGCTTGAGTGCAAGGCTTACGATGAGAAGCTTAAATCCATCTGCAGTTCACAAATTGAGCTGGATCTCGATGACGGAGTACTGGTTAATTATCAAAAGCTGCAGACTTCTGCTAATGGTGAAAATTTGGGAATTTTGGCTCTCACGTAACGTTATGCTTTAAATTTATGCAATGCTGCCGGAATACTTTTGTGTTATTATTATCAAACTTAAGTAATGATGTAAGCAGTTCCTTTGGAGATGAGGAGGATAACTATGAGAAGATGCCCAAACGGTCATGCGGTTCCTGATGATGTGAGATTCTGCCCAACCTGTGGAGCCCAGGTTCAGGATCAGACACGCAGCACCCAGGGCGGCGGTCAGCAACAACAGCAACAGCAGCAATATCAACAGCAGGCTGGATATCAGCAGCCCGGACATCAACAGCAGGGGTATCAGTACTCTGACGCACGCAATATTCCTTTGACCGGATACAGAGGCCAATACCGCAGTCCGTTAACAGTATTATTGTTAGGTATCTTTACTTGTGGCATATACCTGATTTATTGGCGTTATGTCACTTCTCAGGACCTTAATGCAATATTGGGCTATGAAAAGACTAAGCCGAATTATGAGCTTTTGGGTATTCTTTGTATGATTTTCTCCTGGATTAATTTGTATTATGTTGATGAAGCTTTGGTGGAGATTGATAATAAACGCGGCTATCGTTCCGATAGCAAGTTTATTCTCTGGCTGCTGCTGACCTTCTTTCTTGGGATAGGTCTGTTTTTTATGTCCTATACAGTCCAGGAACGCTTAAATGCTTTATATTCAGGCCAGCCCTCAAAGACTGCTCAGTATTAAATTTTTAGATTATTAAGCAAAAAGACGCATAACTAATCGAGCTATTTGCCCCCACACGGAATTCCAGTTGTAAACCATGGGATCAGTGTGGGGGTAATATTTTATCATGCGGTAAATATAAACACCCAGATATAAAACAATAATAGCAGCTACAAGAATATCTTGAATGCGCTGTGGTATCACTTTATGCCATTCTTTTCCCTGCTTTTTTCGGACATATTTAAGCAGTTCTGCTGCCAGTACAACCACTAGCATGAATAAAGACAAAATAATGAGAGGGTGCATGCGCAGAGCTTCGTTCAGCCTGCCTTGAAAAAGTAAAACGGCAGCTCTGGTGCTGCCGCAGCCCGGACAGGGAAACCCGACAACAGACGAAATAGCACAGTTTCCGCCCAATAATTCCATAGAGAAAGAAAGCAGCACCAGTACTACCAGCAGAGGAAAAAACCAGCTGCGGCCGGTTTTGCTCCGGATATTAGCTTTTTCTCTTGTCTGCTTCATTTTCTATCCTGATTCAGAAAGGGCGCCGGACTCTCTCCTCCAGTAAACGAAGAAGTGGTGCCGACGCCCTGTTTGCAAAAATAATTATACTGGTTCTTTTACATCAATTCAAGCTTCTGACCAACTTTTAAATCTTTACTGTACAAGCTGATCCAACCTCTCAAAACGCTTGATTTCATCTGCCAAAGCGGGATCTATCCACTCGACTTTTTCAATCTTAACAGCGCTTACTTTATATTCACCGGTCAGGGTAACCGGGTCGTAGGCGGCTTGTGTTAACTCGTTTACCGGGGTTTCACGGTAATGGAAGGTCATGAACATCATGCCGGGTTTAACCTTGTCGGTGATTTCTATACGAGTGACAACACTGCCCCGACGGCTGGTTACGCGGATCAGATCATCGTCCTCAAGACCATATTCTTCCGCATCCTGTGGATTGATTTCGGCTTCCTCGTAAGGATTAATCGAATCAAGCAGTCTGGAGTACCGTGTTGTTACATTATAGTGACCCAGTTTGCGACCTGTGCAAAGCAACAGCGGATAGTCATCTGAAACCAGCTCGGCCGGCCCTTCAAATTCAACCGGAATCATACGAGCTCTGCCACCGGGGAATATACCTTTGTGCAGGAATTTGGTCCCGGGGTGACTTTCTGTGGGACACGGCCACTGTAAACCGTTTTCATTGGCCAGACGTTCATAAGTCATACCACTGTATGAAGGAGCGGTAGCACGAATTTCCTCAAAAATATCTTCCGCAGTTTTATAGTCGAAGCCGGGCGCACCCATTCTTTGAGCCAGATCGCTGATAATTTCCCAGTCAAGCCTGGCTTCACCAGGAGGATCAACCGCTTTACGCACCATTTGCACCCGCCGCTCGGAGGCTGTAAAAGTGCCGTCTTTTTCTGCATAGCAGGTAGCAGGGAAAACAACATCTGCAAATTTAGCTGTCTCCGACATAAAGATTTCCTGCACGACCAGAAAATCTAATGCTGACATAGCTTTTCTGACATGATTGGCATCGGGGTCAGAAAGAATAGGGTCTTCACCTAAGACATACATGGCGTGAACTTTGCCCTCCAGAGCAGCATCCATCATCTCCGGAATACGTAAGCCGTTTTTGGGATTCATGGGTACACCGTAGAATTCAGAGAAAAATTCAATGGATTTTTCGTTTTCTACTGCTTGATAGGCAGGGTATGTATTTGGCAGAGCACCCATATCGCAGGCACCCTGCACGTTATTTTGTCCGCGCAGAGGATTGATACCGGCGTTTTCATAACCGACATGGCCTGTGACCAGGGCCAGATTGGCCAGGTTCATAACATTGGAAGTACCTGTTGTGTGTTCTGTAATACCCAACGTGTAATATATGCCGGCTTTGGGTGTTTGTGCATATAGACGCGCGGCTTCATAAAGATCTTCTTCCGGCACGCCGGTTATCTCCGAGACAACGTCCGGGGTGTAGCGTTCTACTGTTTCGGCTACATCTTCAAAACCTGTAGTGCGTGCTTCAATATATTCTTTTGCTTCCCAGCCCTCTCGCAAAATAATGTGAATCAAGCCATTGATCAGAGCAGCGTCGCTGCCTGATTCTAGAGGCAGATGCAAATCAGCCATTCGTGCCAATTCAGTTTGCCGCGGATCAACAACAATCAGCTTTGTTCCGTTCAAAACGGCCTGCTGCATCTTATTGCCAATGATGGGGTGGGCTTCAGTTGTATTGGAACCGATAACAAAAATAAGATCGGATCCGAGGACTTCATTTACGGAGTTTGACATCGCTCCGCTTCCTAGCGTGGCTGCAAGACCTGCAACCGTTGGTGCGTGTCAGGTACGTGCGCAGTGGTCAATATTATTAGTACCGATCACCGCACGTATGAATTTTTGCATAACATAATTATCTTCGTTGGTGCAACGAGCTGAAGAAAGAGCTGCAATTGAGTCTGCGCCTTGCTCAGCTTTAATTTCCGCCAGACGTTTGGCTGTGTAACTGAGAGCTTCTTCCCAGGAAGCGGGCTGGAGTTCGCCGTCTTTTCGCATCAGGGGTGTAGTTAAACGTTCTTCAGAACTGATGAAATCAGTGTGAAAACGTCCTTTAACACAAAGTTCAGTACCGTTGATGGGAGCATCCTCACAAGGAGTGACACCAACAACTTTATTGTTTTTAACATCCACATTCAGATCAAAATTACAACCGGTACCACAGAAAGGGCAAGTTGTACGAACCTTTTTTAAATCCGATGACCGGTAACCGACCAGTTGCTTGTTTTGCAACGCTCCGGTCGGGCACATGGAGATGCACTGGCCGCACATGCGGCAAATATCTTTGTTGATTGGCTGGTCATAAGCTGTGGTGACGGTGGATTCAAAACCGCGACCGACAAATTCATAGGTGCCTGTAACCTGGATTTCATTACAAACGCGCACACATTTGCCACATTTAATGCACTTGTCCTGATCGCGAATCATGATCGGATTCAAATCGTCGATGGTGAAATGGGTTTGCGCGCCTATGTAACTGGGAGCTTTGACTCCGTATTCATAGCAAAGATCCTGTAAATCACAAGAGCCGGCCTGGTCGCAGGTTAAACAGTCCATAGGGTGATTGCTGATCAGAAGATCCAGAAGATCGCGACGCAGTGCCCGCAGCCTTTCAGTGTTTGTGTGCACAACCATGCCATCGCGAGCCAGAACTGAACAGGAAGTCTCGATCTTGTTTCTGCCCTCTATTTCTACAATGCAGAGTCTGCAACCGGCAAAGGTAGATAAACATTCGTTATAGCAGAGATGTGGTATGTCAATATCGACCAGCTTGGCTGCTTCCAGAAGATTGATCGGTTTTTCCAGAACCAGCGGGCGGCCATCGATAGTAATTTTTATCATTAAATAAGCCTCCTTACCAGACTTCGGAATATGCAACATTCAGGTAGATTGATTCTAACCTGGTTTTGTGTGCCTGTTCCATATTTCGTAAGTTGATAAACATATCTTGCATTTCTTTATTATCAACAATCATATCAGCCAAATCCTGATAAAGTGCCATAGCTTCTTCTTCGCGTTTTATAGCGAGGGCGATGGCATCATCAAAAGGCATATCAGTAGTAAGATCAGGCTTTTCCTCAATAGCTTCCTCAGCCAGACGGAAATCAGTTTTCTGGGCTTTGATGGGAGAAGAAAAACTTTCTTGCTTCAACACACTTTCCAGAAAAGTTCTGTGTCCCAATTCTTCTTCGGCCAGCTCAGTGAATAATTCTTTTAAATTGCGTGTTTTCACTTTTGTGGCAGCATCCGAATAAAAGTCATAGCTTTGTTGCTCTTTCTGAATACTATCTTTGATGGCTTCACGCATTTCTGCGGACATTCCTGAATTTGTCATAAATATTTCTACTCCTAACTAACTTTTTGTAATTGCATCAACCGGGCATACATCGTAACAGTTACCACATTTAATGCAGGCAGACTGATCGATGACATGCAACTCTTTGACCTCACCACTAATACAGTTGACCGGGCATTCACGCTGACATCTCAGGCAACCGATGCAGCTATCCTCGATAAAGAAAGTGATCAGCTCCTTGCAGTGCAAGGCCGGACATTTTTTGTCAACCACGTGTGCCTGATATTCATCAAAGAAATAATGCAAAGTGGAAACAACAGGTGTGGATGCAGTTTGACCTAAACCGCAAAGGCTGGTGGTGGAGATGGTATCAGCCAGAGAAGTAATCTTGTCCAGGTCTTCAAGCTCGGCCTTACCTTCTGTTATGCGCTCAATCATTTCCAGCATGCGTTTGGTGCCTTCGCGGCAGGGCGTGCATTTGCCGCAGGATTCGTCAACAGTAAAATCAAGGAAAAAACGCGCTATGTCCACCATGCAATCGGTTTCATCCATTACAACCATACCGCCGGAACCCATAATTGACCCTATTTCCGCCAATGAGCCAAAATCAACTTTAGTGTCAAAAAGTTCTGCCGGTATACAGCCACCGGAGGGGCCACCGGTTTGCACCGCCTTAGCAGTGTGACCGTCGGGCAGTCCGCCTCCGATATCAAAAACAATCTCATTAATGGTGGTTCCCATCGGAACTTCCACCAAGCCGGAATTTACTACCTTGCCCACCAGGGCGAATACTTTGGTACCGGGTGAATCCTCGGTTCCTATTGATGTAAACCAATCAGCTCCGTTGCGGATAATCGCAGGAACATTGGCATAAGTTTCAACGTTGTTAACAATGGTCGGCTTTCCCCAAAGTCCGCGTACACTGGTACGGTAAATCTTGGGCCGCGGCATACCGCGTTTGCCTTCAATCGATTCCATTAAAGCGGTTGCCTCGCCACAGACAAAAGCGCCTGAGCCTAAACGCAGTTCAATGTGAAAGGAGAAATCGCTGCCCAGAATATTGTCCCCCAGCAGGCCGCGCTCTTCGGCTTCTGCGATAGCATGTTCCAGCATTTTCACCGCCTGAGGATACTCAGCGCGGATATAAATAAATCCCTGATCTGAACCGACAGCGTAACCGCCGATTGCCATGCCCTCCAAAACGGAATGCGGGTCACCTTCCATAATAGAACGATCCATGTAAGCACCGGGATCGCCTTCATCAGCATTACAAATCATGTACTTGGTTTCGTTGACTTCGCGGGCAGCTGTTTCCCATTTACGTCCTGCCGGGAACCCGGCTCCGCCACGACCGCGCAAATTGGCAGCCTTCATCTCGTCAATATTGCCTTCAGGAGTGTTTTCAAAAATAGCTTTTTCCAAAGCCAGATAACCATCTCTGGCGATATATTCGTCTAAACTTTCCGGATTAATGATCTTGAAATTGCGCAAGGCAATCCGTGTTTGCTTTTCAAAAAAATCACCGGCCAAAACATATTCGCCGTTTTTCTTGGTCAGATCTTCGCGTTCAGCCAGCACTGCATCCAGTTCCGGTTTTTTGCTTTCTCGCAGAAAGTCCAGCTCTTCTCGGTTAATTTTCGTTTTTATCATTCATTACCTCCAGCTGAACGTAATTTTTTTAATAATGGTTTAATTTGTTTTTTTGTAAAATGAGGATACAATTCGCCGTTTACTGATACGACAGGAGCCAGTGAACACTCACCAACACAGCGTGTCTCGACAATAGAAAAAAGTCCGTCTTGTGTTGTTCCGCCGGCTTCAATACCAAGAGCATCACAAAAGTCATCTTGCAGTTTTTCTGC